>JAXHVA010000139.1:0-9436 GCA_034189035.1 Thermodesulfobacteriota bacterium | reverse complement strand
ATATAGTTCAATTGAACTATATTATTGAAATTTATATAAAATGGTTATTGATTACTCTCCTAAAATATTATGGCTAACGTCTAGATTCAGAAAAATAAGAAACGAGAACGTTTAATAAATTCTAAAAAATACTATCCCTTTAATAAATTAGAATTAAAATTTTTTTATTCGGAGTCAACTCAATAGTTATTTAATATAATTTATAAAAAATTAAAGAAAAGTCAAAATTCAGCGAAATAAGAAAGGAGAAACAGATGATATTCGACTCCTTATGGGGCTTATTCTCAAATGACCTGGCAATAGACCTAGGCACGGCGAATACTCTTGTTTATTTAAAAGGCAAAGGTATAGTTCTGAGTGAGCCATCTGTAGTAGCAGTTAGAAATATCGGCTCAGGAGCAGCTAAAAAGGTATTAGCCGTGGGAGTAGAGGCAAAGAAGATGCTCGGCAGAACTCCAGGAAGCATAATTGCCATTCGTCCTATAAAGGAAGGAGTAATCGCTGACTTTGAAGTTACAGAAGCCATGCTTAGATATTTTATAACAAAAGTACATAACCGTCGAAAACTTGTAAGACCAAGGATCATCATTTGTGTCCCATCTGGAATAACACAGGTTGAAAAAAGAGCAGTTAAAGAAACAGCAGAAACTGCTAGTGCAAGAGAAGTATATCTTATTGAAGAGCCAATGGCCGCTGCAATAGGTGCTGGTTTACCTGTGAGTGAAGCTGCTGGAAATATGGTTGTTGACATAGGGGGGGGTACTACAGAGGTTGCTGTTATTTCTCTTTCGGGGATAGTATACAGTCAGTCTGTACGTGTAGCTGGAGATAAAATGGACGATGCTATTGTTCATTATATCAAAAGGAAATACAATCTTTTAATAGGTGAGAGAACTGCAGAAATGATAAAAATAAACATCGGAACAGCTTATCCTGATGATGAAATAAGAACAATCGAGGTAAAAGGAAGAGATCTGGTTGCTGGTGTTCCTAAAATTTTAGAGGTCGATTCTGAAGAAATCCGATCCTCACTAAAAGAACCAATCAATACAATTGTAGAGTCTGTTCGTATCGCTCTTGAGAGAATTCCTCCAGAACTAGCTGCTGATATTGTAGATAACGGGATTGTTTTAGTTGGTGGTGGAGCATTATTAAAAAATTTAGATGTTCTTTTAAGAGAAGAGACCGGTCTTCCAATTACACTTACCAATGACCCCTTATCTGCAGTGGTTCTCGGCGCAGGAAAAGCCCTCGATGAACTTCCACTTTTAAAGGAAATAATGATTACTTCTTGATGAAGATATGTTCTATATTCTATTAAAATTTAGACTAATACTCATTATAATACTTCTTATCTTAACTTCTTTTTTTCTTATATCATTGAATAAAAAAGAAGAAAGAAAGATGAATTTTTTTGAATCTTTAGTTTTTGAAATATCCATCCCTATTCAAAAGTGCATAATATTCCCTATACGTGGTGCAGTATCTACTTTTAGAAACTACCTTTTTCTTATAAGCCTTAAAGAAGAAAACAATTCATTAAAAAATACGATTAAAGATCTAAAAGATGAAAACCTTAAGTTAAAAGAGGCATATATAGAAAACTTGAGATTAAGAAAACTACTCGACTTTAAAGAGACATTTAACTCTAAAATAATACCTTCTGAAGTTATCGGCAGAGATCCAACAAATTGGTTTAAGACTGTTTTAATCGATAAGGGACAAAATAATAATATTGAAAACAATATGACCGTCGTAACATCTGATGGAATCGTAGGCCGTATCATAGAGGTCTCAAGATCATATGCAAAAGTACTCTTGATTATTGATAACCGTAGCGCAGTAGATGCAATGGTACAAAGAACAAGAGCAAAGGGAATTCTGGTTGGAAAAACAAATCGAAGATGTGAATTAAAATATGCCTTGCGTAGTGATGATATTGAAATAGGAGACTATATAATATCATCTGGCCTAGGAGGAATATATCCAAAAGGATTGCTTCTAGGAAAAGTAAGCAATATAAAAAAGGATAATTTTGGGATGTTTCAATTTGTAGAGGTAATGCCCTTTGTCAATTTTAATAAACTCGAAGAAGTCTTAATTTTGGCTAGCAAATTAACATCTTTTACATCACAATAAAAATATTGATATGCTTTTTTTTATTTTCTTATTATTAGGTATCCTGACTGTATGTATACAGTCAACTGTATTAAACTTATTTCAACAGTTTCCTATTAAGCCTGATCTAGTAATATTAATTATTGCATACCTTGGGATTTTTCATGAACCAACAAAAGGAATAATTATTTCTTTTATACTCGGTTTTTTTTTAGATACACTTTCAGGAAGCTCGACCGGTTTATTCTCTCTTTTAAGGATAATAACATTTCTCTTAGTCTGGTTGACATCTTCTAATCTTTACTTAAAAAACGCAATTTCACAGATATTTTTGATATTCCTGTTAAATATTATAGATGGGGTTCTTTTTGTTATTTTCATGTATATTTTAAGCGTTTCTTATAATATCAGTCCATTTTTTGTCGCTTTTCTCTCTATACAAGCAATCCTGACAGCAATAATATGTCCTTGGGTATTTAATATTTTAAATAAAACATACAACTTAATCAGACCGACTTTAGAAAACTAAAATGAGGATTAAAGAAGTAAACAAAAAGAGAAAGGTTGAAAGAAAACTCTTCTTTTATCTCGTATTCGTATTATTTGCATTTATAATAATTGTTACTTGGCTATGGTATCTCCAAATAATTCAAGGAAATAAATTCAGAGATCTTTCAGAAAACAACAGGATAAGAATCCGAAGAATACAGTCCCCGAGGGGTCTTATATTAGATAGAAAGGGAAGAATCTTGGTAGACAACTATCCTTGCTTTAACCTTACAATCATTCCTGAGGATGCTAAAAATGTAAATGAAATAATAAAAAAATTAAGTCACCTCCTCAATATAAAAGAGGAATATTTTAATGAAAGATTAAGATTATCAAAGGGAAATCCTTCCTTTAAGCCTATTCAGCTAAAGACAGATCTCGATCAAAAGGAAGTAGCAATTCTTGAAACACATAATATTGATCTTCCTGGAGTAAATGTTTGGATTGAACCCAAGCGGTTTTTTTTATATAATAATCTAGCTTCTCATATACTGGGTTATATGGGGAAAATAAGCAAATCTCAATTAAAAAATAATGCGTATATAAAATATAATTTAACTGATCTTATAGGAAGATGTGGAATTGAGAAAGAGTTTGAAAGTATTTTAAAAGGAATTGATGGAGGATATCAGTTTGAGGTTGATGCTACTGGTAGGGAATTGAGGATATTGAGTAAAAAAGATCCTTTTCCTGGAAATAACATCTATCTCACACTTGATTTGGATATTCAATTAATATTAGAAAAATCACTGGCGGGTAAAATAGGTTGTGGAATAGTTATGAATCCTCAAAACGGTAATATCCTTGCATTGGCAAGTAGTCCTTCATTTAATCCAAATATTTTTTCCAAAGGTATTTCTTCAAAAGAATGGGAAAAAATTATAAATAATCCTTATCATCCTCTTGAAAACAAAGCATTGCAAGGACAATATCCACCAGGATCTATTTATAAAATCGTAACCTCTTTGGCATGCCTAGAAGAAGGCATAATTTCTTTTGAAACTTCTTTTAATTGTAAAGGATTTTATAGGCTAGGAAGGAGAAAATTCCGTTGTTGGAAAAGAGAAGGACATGGAAATACTGATCTACGCAAATCGTTGGTTGAGTCCTGTGATGTATACTATTATCAAGCAGGAAAGATGTTGGGTATAGATAAACTCGCTGAATATTCTTATTTTTTTGGACTAGGTAGAACAACTGGAATATCTCTCGATGAAAAAGCTGGACTTGTTCCAACAAGAAGCTGGAAGATAAAAAATTTTAGACAGAAATGGCAGGAAGGAGAAACCCTGTCACTTGCAATTGGTCAAGGGTTTATTCTTACTACACCTATTCAAATATTAAATCTCATGGCATCAGTCTCAAATGGTGGAATACTATACCTTCCACAAATAATACAAAAAATAGAGACCCCTGATAGGGATATTCGAAAGACCTGTTCTCCCAAAGAAATCGGAAGACTTCCCTTTACCAAAGAAAATATCGATTTTATTAAAGAAGCACTTTGGGGTGTTGTGAACGATCCTAAAGGTACCGGTTGGAGAGCAAAGATATTTGGTCTTGATGTGGCAGGAAAGACAGGAACAGCTCAAGTTATAGGAATTCCTCAGGGAAATAGAAATGAAGTAAAAGAAAAACCTTTTAAATTCAGAGATCATGCATGGTTTTGTGCGTTTGCTCCAAAGGATATTCCAAATATAATTGTATTAATACTCATAGAACATGGTGGTCATGGTGGTAGTACGGCTGCACCGATAGCCAAAGAAGTAATTGCTGGTGCACAGAGATCTCTTATGTAGTCTAATATATTTAAGGAAGATATGAAATTCGATAGACGTTTTATTTTACATTTTGATTGGATAATCTTTTCATTAGCAATAATAATTGCTTCTATTGGTATAACAAATCTTTACAGTGCTACCTTTAACATATCTGAATCTTATAGATCACCTGTTTATATAAAACAATTATACTGGATTATAGTTGGGCTGTTTGCTATGGCTTTGTCTTTTAGTATAGACTATAGACATATCGACAGATATGCGTATCATATCTTTCTTGCCTCTTTAATTTTACTTATTCTTGTAATCCCCTTTGGAAAGAGTATATCTGGTGCTAAAAGATGGATTCAACTCGGTATCATTTCATTACAACCATCAGAACTTATAAAATTAACGATAATTTTAGCGTTAGCTAAATATTTTAAGAAGTATCAGGGGTATAATCTGGGTTTATTACAAGGGCTCATAAAGCCACTTATTATCATATCTTTTCCTTTCTTTCTTATTGTTCATCAACCGGATTTAGGAACCGCGCTGATCATTATACTAATATCCTTTTCTATATTAATATTCAATGGAACAAAAAGGACCATCTTATCTATGATTTTTTTCTTTTTTCCTCTTTCTTTAGCTATATTCTACAATTTAAAAGATTATCAAAAGCTACGGCTTTTGACTTTTTTAAATCCTAATCTTGATCCACTTGGATCTGGCTATCATATCACTCAATCGAAGATAGCAATCGGTTCAGGTTATATTTATGGCAAAGGGTATTTGAAAGGAACTCAAACGCAGCTCAATTTTCTTCCTGAGCAACATACAGATTTTATTTTCTCCGTACTTGCCGAAGAATGGGGTTTTATAGGGTCTCTATCTATAACTTCATTATATCTTTTACTTATTTTATTATGTATAAAAATTGCAACAAACGCTAAAGATGATTTTGGAACTCTCGTTGCTTTTGGTATTTCAGTAATGATTTTTTGGCATGTTTTTATTAATATTGGTATGTCTATAGGTATACTACCAGTAGTTGGCGTTCCATTACCTCTTTTAAGCTATGGAGGTTCATCTGCTGTTACTATCTTTATTGCAATGGGATTACTTATAAACATCAGCACAAGAAGGTTCTTATTTTAATCATCAAGAGAGATTCTAGCTCAAAAAAATAAAAATTAGATTAAATTATACTTGATATATATTTATCTTTTTTATATTATTCTCTATAATTCATTATGTTGTTATCCACAATTGTGGATAACATTGTTAATAACATCTGAATGTCTTATGGATATCTGGAAAAATGTATTAGAAACAATAGAAGAAAATGTCGATGAACAGACCTTTGAAAATTGGTTTAAACCCATTAAACCAATCTATATAAACAATGATTCTATATCCCTTGAAATACCAAACAAATTTTTTTTGGACTGGTTTCAAAAAAATTACCTTGCTCTTCTCAAGTCCTCTCTTTCATATGTAACGAAGAAAGAATATACAGTAAAGTTTTCATTCTCAACTAATAAAGATATATTATCTCATCCTACGAAAAAATATCAAAAAGAGAGTTCTTTTAAACAAAAAAAACATATATTTATAGGAGACACACTTAATAAAAATCATTCTTTTGATAATTTCATTGTAGGAACAAGCAACCAATTTGCCCATGCTGCTGCTCTTTCTGTTGCAAAAAATCCTTCTGTCAATTATAATCCTTTATTTATTTATGGAGGTGTTGGTCTAGGAAAAACCCATTTGTTGAGTGCAATAGGTAATTACTTGGTTGCTCATAATATAAACGTATGTTTCATAAGTTCAGAAAATTTTATGAACGAATTGATTAACTCTATTCGTTATGATAGGATGCCTATTTTTAGGGAGAAATTCAGAACTGCGGAAGTATTACTGATAGATGACATACAGTTTATAGCAGGTAAAGAAAGAACTCAAGAAGAATTTTTTCACACTTTTAACTCTCTTTTCGAATCTCAAAGACAAATCGTTATGTCTAGCGATAAATTCCCAAGGGATATCAATTTCCTGGAAGAAAGATTGCGTTCGAGATTTGAATGGGGTCTTATAGCAGACATACAGCCACCAGAGATAGAAACAAAGATTGCAATTTTAAAGAGTAAGGCTTATACGCTTAATATTCCTCTTCCTGACGATGTGTGTTTTTTTCTCGCTTCAAGTATAAATTCTAATATCAGAGAATTAGAAGGGAGTCTTATAAGAATAGGTGCTTTTGCATCTCTAACTGAAAAAGAGATTACATTAAGTACTGCAAAAGAAATATTAAAAAATATTATTCCTGATAATAAAAGTGTAATAGATATTGAAACAATACAAAAGGCTGTAACCAATCATTTTAAAATAAAAATATCGGATTTAAATTCAAATAAAAGGCAAAGAGTATACGCTTTGCCGAGACAGATAGGAATGTATTTATCGAGAAAACTTACACTTTCTTCCTTTCCTGAAATTGGTACGTCTTTTGGAGGGAGGGATCACTCAACAGTAATACATGCAGTAAACAAAATAAAGAAGCTCATTGAATCAGATAAAAGTATCAAAGGAATTATTGAATCAATTGAAAACAAACTTTGATTGTCTTTTATTGTTTATTAAAAACTATTGTGTTCAACATTTTATTAACATAAAAAATTTTTATTAAAACAAATAGTTATATGATATTATTAACAGATCAACAGTCCCTACTATTAATAGAAACTAATAGAGTTAGTATATGGAATTTATTATAAAGAGAGAAGACTTATTAAAAAGTCTTCTAATAAGTCAAGGAGTAATTGAAAAAAGATCAGTGATGCCGATACTAGAGAATATCTTAATTGATGTTACGTCTGGAAGGATGGAGTTTATTGCTACTGATCTAGAAATTGGAATTCATGGAAGCTGTGAAGTAGATGTAATAGAGGAGGGAAAAACACTTTTATTGGTAAAAAAGGTTTTGAATATCACAAGAGAACTTTCAGAAAAAGATATACGATTAAAAGAAATAGTGAATCCTCACGGAGGAAGAGAGATTGAGATTTTTTGTGGTAGGGCTGAGTTTAATATTAATACTTCAGAGTATATAGATTTCCCGAATTTGCCTTTATACGAAAATGTTGATTTATTTGGGGTTGACTCTGAAAAATTAAGGGATATGATAGCAAAGACCATTTATGCGGCTTCTGTTGATGAAAGAAGATATAATCTAAATGGAGTTTTTTTTGAGAAGGAAGAAAAAAAGATAAGAATGGTTGCTACCAATGGACACAGGCTGTCATTAATAGAAAGAGAGAGTGATGAAGTTGAGGGTTTACACTTAGAAAAGGGGGTTACTTTTCCAAGAAAAGGACTAAATGAGTTAAAGAGAATATTAGAGGAGTATAGAAATGAAAAAAAAGTATATATTGGATTTAAAGGGAATAATGGGGTCTTTAGGATAGATAGGCTTACGATGATAATGAGATTAATAGAAGGAGATTTCCCTGATTATAGAACTTTGATACCCAAAGAAAATGAAAAGAAGTTTTTTGTAAATAGAAGAGAGTTATTGGGTTTATTAAAGAGGGTTTCATCTGTGTGTAGTGATAGGTTAAGACCATTGAAGTTTAATCTTACACAAGGAAAGATGTCCTTGTGCGCCAGTATCCAAAACGAGGGGGAGGCGTATGATGAAATTGATTTGGACTATGAGGGAGATGACTTGACAATAGGATTTAATACGGATTATTTTATAGAGGCATTGAATAATTTAGAAAGCGAAGAAGTTAGAATAGAATTAAAAGATAATGTAAAGCCAGCGGTTATAAGAATGAATAATCGAGATAATTATGTCTGTATTATAATGCCTATGAGGATATAGTCATGAAAAAGAAAGAAATAAAAAGAGAGGGTGAAGAAAAAGAAATAAATGCATTTTTAGGGCGAGATACTGAATTTACAGGTAAGTTGATCTTTAACGGAGCGGTAAGACTTGATGGAAAGTTTTCGGGAGAAATATTTACAGGAGGTAATCTCATAGTTGGGGATACAGCAGTAATAGATGCTGATATTGAGGTTGATAATGCTGTAATAAGTGGAAGAGTCAATGGGGATGTAAAAGCAAAGAGTAAGGTGGAGCTTAATCCTCCCGGAAAGCTTTTTGGTAACATAAATACGCCGGTGTTGGTGATTAACGAGGGTGTTGTTTTCGAAGGTAACTGTAAAATGGGCTCAAAAATAGATGGAGAAGAGAATATAGCCATATTTAATGAGATAAAAGAAAAAAAGGGAATTTTAAATGAAGATATAGAAATCGAAGAGAACGTTGAAAGGAGGTCGTTAAGTTGATCAGTTTAAATATTACAATATTGATTCAGGTTGTCATTTTTTTGTCTTTTTTGTGGATATTGAATAAATTCCTCTTTACCCCGATTATTTCTGTTTTAGATAAACGAATAGAGAGAACAAAGGGATTAAATAAGAAAGCTATAGATACAGATAAAGAAGTACATGAGAAAATAAAAGATTATGAAGAAAGATTAGAAGAAGCAAGAATAAAGGCAAAGGATATAAAAGAAGCTATAAAGAAAGAGGGTGTGGAAGAGGAAAGAAATATCATAAATGACGTAATAAGAGAAACAAATAATATAATAAAAGATAAGAAAGGAGGAATATACAAAGAAGCACAGATCGTAAATAAAGAGCTTAAAAAAGAAATCAATATAGTTTCAAATGCTATAGTAGAGAAGGTTTTGGGAAGGAGAGTCAATTGATGGAAAAGGAGGTATGGATTTTATTATTTAAAGTTACGAATCTCATCATCTTGGTGGTTCTTCTTTATAAACTCCTTGCAAAAAGAGTTAAAGAGTTTTTTTTGAATAGAAGTACTATCATTGAAAAGGAGATAAAAGAAGCAGAAAGGTTAAATAAAGAGGCAGAAGAAAAAATAGAAAAAATAGAGAATAAGCTGAAAAATATAGAGAATGACATCGATAGAA
>JAXHVA010000138.1:0-9504 GCA_034189035.1 Thermodesulfobacteriota bacterium | reverse complement strand
TTAAATACAATACCCGTAAAGAGGCAAAAGCTAGCCTGTTCGATTACATCGAATTATTTTATAATAGACAACGTCGTCATTCGGCTTTACAGTATATGAACCCTTGTCAATACGAGGTCTTTAAAATGGCGGCTTAACCCTGTGTCCACTTTTTCGAGGGAATATAATCTTTTCCCCTTCTCTTTCTTAACGCTCACTTAGATACTTAAACAATAGTACGGATTAAAATTTGGCCACCGTTGAAGCTGCTAAAATTTAAAAACTATACTGTTACCGAGAATCAATTTAACATGTGAGAAGAATATGGTCAATAAGAGCAAATGGGAATTGCATGCCCGGTTAATCGCCCTTGGCAAAGAGAAGAAAAGCGAAGAAGCAAGACATGAGGTATTCACCGATGAAGCGCAGCAAATGAGAAGAAGCCGGTCAAATATACCATTCTATCCACGGTATGTATATTTTAACAGACAGGCATCAAAGGACGGGATTAAGCATTTTGTCGATGGTATAGGCGATACGAATCCGCTCTTTCGGGATGAGGAATATGCCAGGAAAACCAAATATGGGGGAATTATAGCCCCGGGTTCATATTTATACACCGTTCAATTGCTTGCTCCAGGAGGGGGAGGCCCTGGAATACACGGTTGGTATGTCGGTGGACAGTGGGAATGGTATAAGCCCATATTCGCGGGTGATGAGTTCAAGACCGTTTGCATACTCCGTGAGCTTATAGAAAAGAAGGGAAAGATAGGGGCAGGAAGAACCTGGATTGACTTTGAAGATGTTATATACATAAATCAAAAAGGTGAGATCGTCGGAAAAGAGTACGGTCATGTTGTTATGGGCGAGAGGACAAGGGCTAAATCCGCAAAAAAATATCGAAATATACCAAAACCGGTCTATACACGGGAGGATTGGATTCATATATTGGAGATGTACGATAAAGAGGAGTTGAGAGGGAATGTACACAGGTATTGGGAGGATGTACAAACCGGAGATCAGGTCGGCCCAATGATCAAGGGGCCGTTGAGCGTCAGGGATGAGATTGCCTGGCTAATGGGGGCTGGTTCACCCTTTTTCAGGGCGCATAAGATCGAATATGACTTTGAGATGAGACACCCAAGAGTATTGGACTATATAGAGACAGAAGAGGCGGATACCCCAGGAGATATCCCTGAGTTGGTCTACATACTCAACCCTTTTGCCCGTGCCATAGGTGTAGAACGAGTTTATGACTACGGTCATCAGAGGATGAGCTGGCTTTGCAATTTCTTTACCAACTGGATGGGAAATGACAGTTGGTTATGGAAAATGGATGGGGATTTGAGGGCATTTAACCAGTCAGGTGATATCACTACATTTGAAGGGAGAGTTACAAAGAAGTATATCGATGATGGAAAATGCTGTGTTGATATCGAGGCATGGGCGAAAAATCAAAGAGATGAATGGTCAATGCCCCCTCATATCTCTACAATAATTCTCCCCTCAAGGGAACATGGGCAGGTCAAATATCCTGATCCGCCGCAATCGTTATTTGAGGAAGTAAAAAGAGCAAGGCCTTTGGACGCCCTTATTAAAGAAGGGAAGATATGATCGAAGTAACGAAGGGTGTCTTCATATATCTTCGATAATTCGAGCACAAGGGTTTTTTTCAAGATTAGGAGGCAGAGATGAAAAGGACGAGAATCTGCGAACTTTTCGGGATTGAGTATCCCATAATTCAGGCACCGATGGCCTGGATTACTCGTGCTGAGCTGGTGGCAGCGGTTTCTGATGCCGGGGGGCTGGGTACCATAGGACCTATGGCTGGAGAGAAGAATCAGGAAGAGGCAAAAGACCTCGATACTGTGGAGAAGCGTTTGAGGGAGCAGATCCGCAAAGTAAAGGCTCTGACCAGTAAACCCTTTGCAGTTAACTTCCCCATTGGCTGGGGAAAACAGAAGGTTATTAACGAAAGAAGGATTGCCGCGGCCCTTGACGAAGAAATACCAATAGCCAATGTCTCTATGGGCTCACCTGAAGCATTCACCGAGAAGCTGCATGATGCTGGGGTTAAGGTGATCCATATAGTCACTTCGGTCAAGCATGCGAAAAAGGCCGAGAAAGCCGGTGTAGATGCAGTTGTCTGTATTGGTTATGAAGCAGGGGGGCATATTGGCCCAGATGAGCTACCGACCTTTGTTTTGATCCCCCAAGTTGTTGATGCTGTGAAGATACCAGTGATCGCTGCCGGAGGAATTGCCGATGTTCGAGGAATGGTAGCTGCTTTTGCACTTGGGGCAGAAGGTGTTTATATGGGTACTCGTTTCTTAGCGACTTTGGAGTGTAATGCACATCCCAATATGAAGCAGGCCGTGGTCGATGCGAATGATACGAGCACTGTTGCATTTGGCCGTCGTACCGGTATATCGAGATGCATAAAAAATGAATACACAAAACGTCATATGGAATTAGAAGCCTCAGGAGCTCCCTTCGAAGAGATACGAGAATATGAGCGAAGTGATGACGATCTCAGGGGATGGCGGCGTGTCCCTGCTGCTCTTATCGATGGGAATATCGAATATGGTTCGGTAGCCTGTGGCTCAATTGCAGGAAGCATAAATGATATCATTTCAGCCAAAGAGGTGATTCACCGCATGGCAGATTCCTATGATGAGGTAATAAAACGCCTAAAGGATTGACATACCAAGTATGATAGTTTAGAATATGCCTTTAAGTATTGAGTGAGTAGATAAAAAGTGGCTTTGGAGGATGTGATGCCTTTTCAGACCATGAACCTTCAACGAGAAGGGCATGTAGCAATCATCAAGATAAAGGATTCTGCAAGTGATGATAAATTGATGGCGCAACTATGCTGTGATATTTCAGATATATGCACACAGATCACATCGGATGAAACAGCACAGGTGGTGATTCTTACCGGTGATTCACAACGCTCATTTACTATTGAAGCGGATTTGTTTCAATCGGGTACTGGGTTTAGCAAAGAGTCACAATTGCAGATGTATTCCCTTGCCACTCCTATTTCGAGACTTGACCGGCCGGTTATTGCAGCGATCGATGGGGAGGCACTAGGACCGGGTTTCGAGTTGGTTCTCGCATGTGACATGAGGATCGCCACAGAAAGGGCCTGTTTTGGGTTACCCCATCTAAAGAAAGGGCTTATCCCATGGGATGGAGGGACACAGCGACTGTCACGTCTGGTGGGAAGGGGTAGGGCCATGGAAATGATTCTCACTGGAGAATCGATAGGAGCGGAGGACGCCTATAGGATTGGTCTGGTCAACAGAGTTGTCCATCCTGATGTTCTTATGAAAGAGACCATAGACATGGCTTCTCAGATAGCTTCAAGGGCGCCGAACGCATTGAGATACGCAAAAGAGGCGGTATGTAAAGGCATAGACCTTACATTAGATCAGGGACTGCGCCTTGAGGGGGATCTGTACTTCTTATTGCAAACCACCAATGACCGTATAGAGGGGGTCAATGCTTTTCGTGAAAAGAAGACCCCTCACTTTAAAGGAACCTGAGCGGTTCATTTTCGATTATTCAAATGAGCGATTTTTCTACGATTATCTATGAAAAGAGTGATAGTATAGCGTATATTACTCTCAATCGTCCAAGGGCTCTGAATGTCTATAATATTCAGATGAGGGATGAACTCTACCAGGTTCTCGATGCGATTAAAGAGGATTGTGAAGTCAGGGTAGCCATACTCAAAGGGGCAGGGGAAAAGGCATTCTGTGCTGGGGCGGATCTCAAAGATTTTCTTTTGTCACCATCCCCTATAATTGCCAGACAGGTTCGTTGGGAGAGGGATATATGGGGCCTGTTTTTAAGTATTCCTCAACCGCTTATTGCTGCGGTTCATGGATATGTACTCGGTTCTGGTATAGAGATGGCACTTTGTTGTGACATCAGAATCGCCACAGATGATAGCCGGTTCGGTTTGCCCGAAGTAGGATTGGGCATCATTCCAGCGGCTGGCGGAACCCAGACCTTGCCAAGGGTTATTGGATATGGAAAGGCCTTGGAGATGCTACTTACAGATCCATGGATTAACGCTGAGCAGGCCTACCAAGTGGGATTGATCAATGAAGTTGTGCGAAGGGAAAAACTTTTAGAAAGAGCTAAAGCCCTGGCCGGACAGATTGCTTCTTTTGACCAACTTGCAGTCAGATGTGCAAAACAAGCGGTGCATAGAGGCTTGGATATCGCCCTTGATCAGGGTCTTGAGCTGGAAAAAAGGCTCGCCCGTAAAGTTGCTTCAGTGGCGAGCCATGGGAGTTGTAAAGACTAACGCTTAACAGAGACTCCCAAAAAGAAGAGGTTAAGAAGGGAGAAAAAATGAACACCACGGATTTTTTGAGTATAGCCAGTGCGATATGCCCTGAGCGCGATTGTATGGTATTTGAGGGAAAAAGGTGGACATATTCTCAGTTGAACGACCGTGCCAACAGACTGGCCAATGGCCTAGTCAAACTGGGTGTGGAAAAAGGAGATCGAATCGGAATTATACAGGTGAATTGCAATCAGTATATTGAGTCCTACTTTGCTTGCGCTAAGCTGGGTGCGATTCTCGTTCCCTTGAATTTCAGAGCAAAGGCAGATGAACTTAAATATATGGTTGACAATGCAAAGGCCAAGATCCTGTTGATGGGAAAGAGGTATATAGATATTGTAAACACCATCCTGCCTCATTTACCTTCTGTAAAGGAATCTATCTCGTTTGAGAGTGATACTGAAGGGATGCGTTATTACGAGGATATAGTCGATTTTTCCTCACCAGATGAGTATATCAGTGAAATAGATGATGAAGATACAACAATCCTCATGTATACGGCAGGAACTACAGGCCGTCCCAAGGGAGTGCCATTGAGTCACAGTTCGTTTGCCGTGTACATTCTTGATAATGTGGAACCCGCCTCCCCTGAGATAGAGGAAAAAAACCTGCTTACTGTCCCCTTGTATCATGTGGCCGGTATGCAGGCAGTAATGGCTGCTGTATATGGTGGCCGAACTCTGGTGTTGATGAAACAGTTTGAGGTGAAGGAATGGCTTGAGAGCGTTCAAAAAGAGGGGGTAACACGGGCAATGTTGGTCCCTACAATGTTAAAGAGGGTTATCGATAATCCGGACTTTGCCAAACATGACTTATCGAGCCTTCAGGTTATTACTTATGGCGCGGCTTCCATGCCTTTTGAAGTGATCAAAAAGGCAATAGAGTTAATGCCATGGGTGAAATTCATCAATGCATTTGGTCAGACAGAAACCGCTTCGACGATTACTACATTGGGTCCTGATGACCATGTTATAGAAGGAACCGAAGAAGAGAAGGAGAAAAAGCTGAAGAGGCTTACCTCTTCAATCGGAAGACCATTGCCCGATGTTGAAGTTAAGATCATTGACGAGCAAGGAAACGCTTTGCCTCCAAATGAGGTGGGCGAGATTGCTGCCAGAGGCCCACGAATTGTAAAGGGGTATTGGGGAGATGAGGAAAAGTCCTCAGGCCTGATTTCAAATGATGGCTGGTTGCATACCGGAGACATGGGATGGATGGATGAGGATGCTTATATTTACCTGGCTGGTCGTGGTGATGACATGATAATCC
This sequence comes from Thermodesulfobacteriota bacterium, assembly GCA_034189035.1. Classification (GTDB taxonomy): domain Bacteria; phylum Desulfobacterota; class UBA8473; order UBA8473; family UBA8473; genus JAUXFK01. The sequence continues at coordinate 3,893 of JAXHVA010000138.1, read as the reverse complement.
GGGGGGGGGAGAATATCTCTCCAGAAGAGGTTGAAGAGGTACTCTATTCTTATCCCAAAGTTGAGGAAGCAGCGATAATCGGTGCTCATGATCCGGAATGGGGACAACAACCCCTTGCTGTCGTCGTGCTTAAAGAAGGCGAAGAAGCAACAGCAGAGGAAATTATAGAGTACTGCCGTCCGAAGCTTGCAGGATTTAAGCGGCCAACCGGTGTTATCTTCGTCGATTCATTGCCCCGTAATCCTATGGGTAAGCTTTTAAAGAGGGTGCTTGTTGAACAATATGGACAGGGGTAATAAGGCCCTGTTTCATATCGATTATTTGAGAGTTATTTTTTTGACGAGAGAAACCGGCCTTTAAAAGGCTAAACAGTACTGAAAAAGAGCAAAGGAGTTATTGAGTAAAATGGCAAACGAACTCGGAAAAAGGTATGTGTGTAAAAAGTGTGGCTCAGAGTTAATCGTAACCCGTCGAGGCGATGGGAAACTCTACTGCTGTGGTGAAGCGATGGAACTCAAAAAATAGCCTATGTAATATTGAAAATTTGGAGGTGACAGACGATGAGTCAACTTGGAAAAAGGTATCAGTGCGAGGCATGTGGTACACAGGTACTGTGTACAAAAGCCGGTGAAGGCAACCCTGTATGTTGTGAAAAAGAAATGGAAATTCAGGAGCCGAAGCCCCTGGCCTCGTCTGATTGATATATGAGGCGAACCTAATCATTTATAATTTTCCCTCCTTTTAAAGGAGGCATCGGTACGCACAGGAATAAATCGGTTTGTATGCATAAGAAGCCAAAAGACAAGTATCTGGATATTAATGGGCTTCAACTGCATTATCTTGACTGGGGAAATTGCAAATCACAACCCATGTTACTCCTTCACGGCTTTATGTCTTGCGCGCATGCATGGGATAACTTTGCCTTGAGTTTCAGGGCTCGTTTCCATATAGTTGCCCTGGATCAAAGAGGACACGGGGAGAGCCAATGGCCTAGTGATCCGTCCTATACTCTTGACGACCATTTCTCGGATATCGCCCGTTTTATCGATACATTGAATATGAAAAGCCTGATTCTAATAGGGCACTCAATGGGAGGTCGAAATGCTCTGTTTTACACATCCTGCCTCCCCTTGAACATAGAACGGCTTGTCCTGGTGGATGCTCGGCCGGGAAATAGTCCTATGGCAAGTGATGCATTAAAGCAAATTCTCGACAATCTTCCCCAAAAAGTCAGGTCTCTGAATGAACTGGTTGATGTGGCTCAAAGTGTATATCCGTATCTATCAGATGAGATATGCCTTCAGATGGCAGGTTATAGCTTCAAAGAGATGTCTGATGGGAGCTTTGTCCCCAGAGACGATATTCGAATGAGGCAACAGTCTCAGCAAAACGGCTACATTGTCGAGGATCTTTGGCCTTTCATGGAAAATATCACCTGTCAAACTTTGGTGGTACGAGGAGAGGAGAGTCCCTTTCTTTCCAAAGAGGATGCCATGAAGATGAGTAGAGTCATCCCGGACGCAAAATATATCGAAATACCACAGGCCACCCATATGCCAGTGCAGGAGAACCCAGAAGCCTTTAAAAAGGTGATTTTGGATTTCCTCAATCATTGACCTGCACGATATTGTCTATCTTTAGATATGCAATATCATGAAGAGACAATCATTAACCACACCGTGTTTTTCCTTGAAACAGAGGCTCTAATCGCCTCGGGAATTAGAGAAGATAAGCTGTTGGCTGAATATTCGGCGAAGCTTGACGATCTGTTCAATAGACACGTCATAAAGCTCAAGAATCTTCATAGCCCTGTAAGCAGAGCAAAAGCCCTCTTCGAATCTCTCTGGATAGAGAGACCAGCACGCTACAAACCGAATGGACAATTCAGGCTGAACAATGTAATCGATATTCATATCAGTCAGGAAAGCCAGACACCCGGGAATTGCCTCGGCCTGACCCTTCTTTACAATCTTCTTCTTCACAGGATGGGTATACCTGCAAAGACACTCTACCTGGAACATGCCTTTGAAATCGGTCCGCATGTACTTACCCTGATTTTACAAGGAGAATCCAAGATTGATGTGGAAAATATCTTGCCCAATGGATTCGATTACAAGGGGCATCTAGATAATCCGTCAAGGGTAAAGTGGGGAGACAAGGAACTGGTTGCCGATATCTACAACAGTCAGGGAAGTGCACTCTTCGTTATGGGGGATTATCATGAAGCATTAAGATGTTATGATATGGCCATTCACCTGAATCCTCAATATGAAAAGGTCTATCTTAATAAACTTATCCTTCAGGAAAAGATTGAAACAGAAAAGAAGGGAGGTTCGTCCTCAAGAGGCCTTGATCCATAGAAAAATATATCCATCGGAGAACCGAAAGGTAACATTATGAAAAGAACGCGTATCTGTAATCTGCTTGAAATCGATTATCCAATCTTTCAAGGTGGAATGCTCTGGATAGCCACTGCTGAACTCGCTGCAGCAGTTTCGAATGCTGGGGCTTTAGGCATCATTAGTCCGCTTGCAGGAATGGAGCGTCATGGAGATTCGTCTCAGAATCTAAAAGAGCAAATCAATCGGACAAAGGCCCTGACACAGAGACCTTTTGGTGTCAATATTCCTCTCGATCTACAATACAGCGGCGTGCTCATAGATATTATCCTTAAGGAAAAGGTGCAGATCGTTGTCACGGCTGCAGGAAATCCTGCCCTCTTTACAGAGCTGCTCCATCTGGAGGGAATAAAAGTGCTCCATGTGGTAAGCTCTGTAAGACAGGCAAAGATAGCAGAGGCTTCAGATGTAGATGGTGTGATTACTGAGGGAGTGGAAGCCGGGGGTCATAATGGAATCGATGAACTGCCCTTGTTTCCATTGATCCCTCAGGTTGTAGATGCCGTCTCTATCCCGGTTATTGCAGCTGGAGGTATCGCAGATGCGAGAGGGCTTGCAGCAGCAATTGCACTCGGTGCGGATGGTGTACAGTTGGGCACCCGGTTTATCGCTGTTGAGGAAAATATTGCCAGTTCGAAATACAAAAACGCGATATTGGAAGCAAAAGATTCGGATACAGTGATAACATGTCGGAGGTTACTTCCTACGCGAAGTCTCAATACAGAATTCTCAAAGGACCTTTTGAAACTCGAAGAATCAGGGGCATCTGCTGATGAGATCAGAGAGTATCTCGGTTACAGCCGTGCAAGGACCGGTCAAGTAGAAGGCGACCTGATAAAAGGTGAGGCCTATTGTGGCGCAGCAGCAGGTATGATAAATGACATTATCCCAGCAGCTTGTGTGGTGCAAAGGCTTATAGATGGGTATCAAGATATTATAAAACGTCTTTCCAACGATGCCTCTGGTATAATCAAGAGGTAGAGTTCTGCAACGGCTTTTTCTCTTGATGTAATATTGTTCTGTAAATTTTTTCTTAAATCCCTCATAAAGAAAGTCCGCATAATGATCTCCTCATGTACCGAAAATTGTACAAGTGTAAAATGCTGCATGAAGGCAGTTTTCACTGGATGTCCGGCTTTCCCTTCGACAACCTTCCTTATGCTGTTTGGACAATATGTTTTCAGTGCGTTATCATTTATTGATTGTATCAAGACATTTTGGGTTTTCAGAACTTTCCTCTTAAGCCAAACGATGCTCTTCAGCCGAAGGTGATAACCGCTGGTAGCAAGAGTATTGACAGGTCTGCTATTTTTCCCATGTAAATAAGGCCTGCTGAATAAGGGTTAATGTGTTATATTTATTTATATGTGTTAATAGGTTGGCCGAAAGTGCAAGCAATTTTGCATGTTTCTTCAAAAACCCTTGCACCAATCGGCGAAAAAATCATGTACAGACGCTCAGAAAAGCAACTTGAATTTGAAAACTTCACATTAC
>JAXHVA010000137.1:0-9606 GCA_034189035.1 Thermodesulfobacteriota bacterium | reverse complement strand
CGCCGATTGGTGCAAGGGTTTTTGAAGAAACATGCAAAATTGCTTGCACTTTTGGCCAACCTATTAACACATATAAATAAATATATCAACACATTAACGCTTATTCAGCAGGCCTTATTTATGATTAACTATTGAGACTCTTTCGCATAATTTCATCAAATACGCTGTTTTAAAACCCTTTTTCTCTCTTGTATTGATTTTTTTGATCGTACTCAGTTCGTTTTCCAAAAGCTTGAAAACTCGCGCAATCGCTCGGAAACAACTCAAGGGTATTTTTTGTTGTAAAAAGAAGAACGATTATTAAAAAAACTCAATATGTTTTCTTCAAAAGGTCTCTCAAACATATTGTAAAAACTTCAATAGTATAAACATATAAATATTCGAAAAATCTTATGCATCAGGCGAAAGAATATACCTGCCTTGAATCTTCTTGAAAGGAATATATGACGAACTACTATTATCAAAGACCATATTTTACTATTGGACCCCCAATAAGCCCAACAGTGAAAAAGCTTTTAATCATAACAGGATGTGTCTTTTTTCTCCAGGCTTTGGTCGGCTATAAAATAAACTTCATCTTTGGATTAGTTCCTGTCTTGGTGTGGAACGATTTCTATCTGTGGCAGTTGGGTTCTTACATATTTCTCCATGGAGGGCTTTTCCATTTACTTTTTAATCTCTTCGCCTTATGGATGTTCGGTTGTGATCTGGAAAGATACTGGGGACCGAAGATATTCCTAAAATATTTTTTTATTACCGGAGTCGGTGCCGCTATTTGTACCGTATTAATAACTCCCGGCCTTTCCATCCCTACTATCGGCATGTCTGGAGCCATCTATGGTATCCTCTTGGCATACGGCTGGTTTTTCCCCAATCGTACAATATATTTCTATTTGCTATTCCCTATCAAAGCAAAATACTTTGTTATGATATTTGGCGCAATAGAACTCTATGCGTCCTTAGTCGGAACCAGTGGGGGCATAGCTCATATTACCCACTTAGGTGGAATGCTCTTTGGAGTATTATATTTAAATTACCCCACAATTTGGAGATTTTCTTACAGTTTTTATATTAAATGGAAATTGTCGAGGCTCAAGAGACGTTATCGGGTTATCAATGGAGGGAAAAAGAACGATACACACCATTTATAAAATCCTTATAAAGGAAGAGGGAGTGTCCACCTAGAAATGAAAAACTTAGTTCAAGGCCACGGAAAGGGAAGGGATAAAATTTGAACCTTACATAGGAATTGGACAAAAGGGCCATTAATGTATGTAAACGAGGTAGATTTTTCTTCTATGACAAAGATTAAGATTTGTGGTATAACAAATTCGGAAGATGCTTCATGGGCAGTTGACCTTGGGGCTGATGCCCTTGGTTTTGTATTTTATAAAGAAAGTCCTCGTTATGTTTCTAAGGAAGTGGCTAGAGATATAATTTGTAATTTGCCTCCTTTTGTATCTTCGGTTGGAGTCTTCGTTAACGAACACGAGGAAAGGATAAATGAGATTAGTGAATTCTGCTCTTTAGATCTCATACAGTTACATGGTAATGAAGCACCTGATTTCTGCGATAAATTCAATAAGAGGTTGATAAAGGCTTTAAAGATCAAAGATGGAGTCAATTTAGAATTTATTTCTCTATATAATGTCAGTGCTATATTGCTCGATACTTATTATAAAGAACTCTATGGAGGTGGGGGAAAAACTTTTAACTGGCAGTTAGCTTCACAGGCAAAAGGATATGCTAAGAGTGTAATACTTGCTGGTGGTCTGAATCCGGATAACATAGTCAATGCGATTCAGATAGTAAAACCATACGGGGTAGATGTAAGCAGCGGCGTTGAACATGAACCTGGAAAGAAAAGTTATGGTAGATTAAAGAAATTCATTACAATAGCAAAAGAATTATAATACAAAAGCGACGGCCTTAAATACTGATGTTAAGAACTTGTTAAAATAATATTGAGAATAGATATAGTTTTGAAAATAGTGGAGATTGTAAGGAGTCAAAAAGAGGGAATAAACGAAAAGAATGAAAGAGTCCCTTAAGGAAGAGAATTTATATAGAATCCAACGACTCGAAAAAGAACTAGAATGTACTCTAAGGAAGTCAGAAAGCAAAATAAAACAGTTTACGACCCTTACGGAGTTGAGTGCCATATTGAATTCAACTTTAGACCAGGAAGAAGTACGAAAGAGGGCTATGGTAGCTGCTACCAGGCTTATGAACTGTGAGGTCGGCTCCTTACTTTTGCTCGATGAAGAGACAAATGAACTTTATTTTGAAGTTGCTCTTGGAGAAAAAGGAGAAAAAGTAAAAGAGATCAGACTTAAGGTAGGAGAAGGGATTGCAGGATGGGTGGCAGAATATGGAGAACCTCTCTTGATTACTGATGTCTCAAAGGATCCGAGGCACTCTAGAAAGGCAGATGAAAGATCGGAATTTAAAACGCGAGATATGCTATGTGTTCCTTTAAAGATAAAGAGCAAGGTTATAGGGGTACTTGAGGCCGTAAACAAATTGGATAAGGAGGCCTTTAACAATGAGGATCTTGAGCTCTTTAAAATGTTAGCGAACCAGGTTGCGATTGCAATTGATAATGCAAAATTATATAGGGAACTCCAGGAGACTTTTTTGCAGACGGCTGAAGCATTGGCAGATGCAATCGAAAAGAGAGACCCTTATACGGGGGGTCATACCAAAAGGGTTGTAAATTATTGTATGTCTATTATAAAATATATTGACATGGATCATGAAGAGAAGGAGCGTATAAAAATTTCGGCGATTTTACACGATATTGGAAAGATTGGTATTAAAGATATAATTCTGAGGAAAACATCAGAATTAGATAAAGAAGAATTCGAAGAGATGAAGAAACATCCAATACTAGGCCAAGAAATAATGGAAAAGGTCTCACAATTAAATGATGTAATACCGGGCATGAGATATCACCATGAGAGGTTAGATGGGAAGGGTTATCCTGATGGTTTAAGTGGTAATAAAATACCGTTGGTTGCAAAGATAATTGCAGTAGCAGATGCATTTGATGCAATGACTACTGATAGACCTTATCGAAAGGCACTTAAATGGGAAACTGCGATTGATAGTCTGAAAAGTAATTCAGGGAAACAGTTCGATTGGGAAGTTGTGAAGGCGTTTATTAAATCCTATCAAAATGGTGACATTTTTGATTAGTTAGGAGACAATATGAAAATACGAGTACTTGGTTGTTATGGATCACAATTACCTGATTTTCATACTACGTCATTTTTAATCAACCGATCTTTACTTCTTGACGCCGGCTCAGTAACATCTATTTTGAGTGTTGACGAACAGAACGAAATCAATACTATCTTGATTACTCACTCACATCTTGACCATATAAAGGACATCGTATTCATTGCTGACAATATAATAGAAAAGAATAATACATCTATAAAGGTTTTGGGTGTCCAAGAAACTATTACGGATATAAAACTGCACCTTTTGAATAATAAATTATGGCCGGATTTTACCTCGTTGCCCAGTGTAGAGCAACCCGCACTGCGGATTGAATCAATAAAGAAAAAAGAGAATTTTTATGTTAATGGGCTAACAGTAAAAGCTATTGGAGTGAATCATTCAGTAGAAGCCGTTGGCTATATTATCCAAGATGGAAAGAGCTCGATTTTATATACGGGTGATACGGGTCCTACAGATGAGATTTGGGAGGAAGCAAATCGTTTGTCGAATCTAGAAGCGATAATTGTAGAAACGTCTTTTCCAGATCACATGTTTTCTCTGGCGAAGATTAGTGGTCACCTTACCCCTTCAATATTAAAAGACCAATTGAATAAATTAGATGATTACAACCTCCCTATCCTTATATTTCATATGAAGCCTCAACATCTAGATGAAATAAAAAGTGACATGGAAAGACTCAAAAATAAAAACATCAATATATTAAAACAAGGTGACGTGTTTGAGGTGTAAACAATTCTTAAACAACCACTAATATTTTGACTTAAAAATCCAAAATCTTTCCATATCCATAGTGCAGTATACTGGAATAGCCATCTAATAGGCTTTAGAAATTCTTATGTGAATCGCTTTTTCCTTGTGATCTGAGCTGTTTGAAGATTCTTCATTCACTATGTAAGAATTGTAAATTGTTTGAGGGAGCTTAAAGGTGAATTATTTGCATTTTTTTGCTTCGCTTATTTTGAATCTTTTAATAAAACCACTCTGAAATATCTGTCAAAGTCCTTTTAAATCATTGTTTGTTTAAATTATGCTTATTCAGATATTGTGCTTTGTAGGGTTTTGATAGTAGAACTTAGGCTCTTTTGACGAAACAGCTGCTTACTTGATTTGCTCTTATATCAACTATGTCCATCTATAAATGAGCAGTTTAGTTCAAAAGGGGGGAGAGATTACGTTCTGTGCTCAACACAGAGAGGTGGAAAAAGAACTATTGAATGTAGATAAACTCAAAAAGGAAAGCGAGATAAATCGTCATGTATGAAGTAATGATTAAATCAGGGTTTTCAGCTGCTCATAGCCTGAGGGAATATGGGGGGAAATGTGAAAGTATTCATGGACATAATTTCAGGGTTGATGTCTATGTTAAAGCTAGCAAACTGGATAGTACCGGTCTTTCAATAGACTTCCATATTCTGAAAAAAAAGACCCAGATTATCTTAGATGAACTGGATCATAAGAACTTAAATGACATCCCTTACTTTGTAAAGACAAATCCATCTTCTGAGAATATTGCTGCATATCTCTTTCACCAGTTAAAAAATAAGCTGAATCATGAAAATGTTTCGATACATAAGGTGGATATTTGGGAATCCGAGAGTTCATGTGCATCATATTATGAAGAATAAAGAATATTTCAAGGAAAGAAGAGATGATTGATATCCAGAATCAAAGTGACTATAGAAATATAGAGATTGAGAAAGTCGGAGTGAAAAACATAAAATATCCTATAATCGTTTTAGATCAGAAGAATCAAACGCAACAGACAATAGCAGCCATTAATATGTATGTTAATCTTCCTCACCATTTCAAGGGTACCCATATGAGTCGATTTATAGAGATACTCAATGAATACAAAAGAAGGATAAATCTCCAAACACTGTATACCATACTCGATGAAATGAAAGAAAAACTCGATGCCAAGTCTGCTCATCTTGAGGTGGAATTCCCTTATTTTATAGAGAAAGAAGCCCCTGTTTCAAAAGAAAAAAGTCTCATGGAATACACATGCAAATTTTGTGCATCACATGATAAAGAGCGAGACATTTATATAGAGGTAAACGTCCCTATAACTACCTTATGCCCATGCTCTAAAGAGATCAGTAGAGGAGGAGCTCATAGCCAAAGAGGCAAGGCATCCGTTAAGTTGCGTTTTAGAAAATTTGTTTGGATTGAAAACATTATCAAGTATATAGAAGAATCAGCCAGCAGCGAGGTCTATTCCCTTCTAAAAAGATCTGATGAAAAGTACATTACAGAAAAAGCGTATTCAAATCCTGTATTTGTTGAAGATGTGGTGAGAAACATTGCTGAAAAATTAGATGCAGATCAAAATATCACATGGTTCAGTGTAGAAGTGGAGAATTTCGAGAGTATTCACAATCATAGCGCATATGCTTTTGTTGAAAAGAAGAATTGAGGAGATTATAAATAATGTTACCAGAAGGTTTATTGGAAAAACTGATAATAAAAAATGACACAAAGATAGTGTATCTGATTCTAGATGGAGTTGGTGGACTTTCATTGGAGGGTAAAAAAGGTACTGAACTGCAGGTTGCCCACAAACCAAACCTGGATAAACTAGCAGAAAAATCTATCTGTGGCTTGTTGGACCCTATTGCCCCGGGGATAACTCCTGGAAGCGGCCCTTCCCATTTTTCTTTATTCGGATATGATCCCCTGGAAAGCAATATTGGAAGAGGAATTTTAGAGGCTTCAGGGATTGATTTTCCATTAACATCCAAAGATGTAGTCGCTCGTATAAATTATGCTACAATAGACACAGAAGGAAGGATTATAGATAGGAGGGCTGGACGGATAACTACCTCTGATAACAAGAGGATATGTGCAAAACTGAGAGATAATATCGATTTTAAACACAATATAGATGTTTTTATCGAACCTGTGAAAGAGCATCGGGCAGTATTGGCATTTAGGGGTGAAGGTTTACACGGAGATATAGAAGATACAGATCCACAAAAGGTTGGCTTATACCCTCTCGAACCCAAGGCTATAAAACATGAATCCGAGACAACAGCAAAATTGGTCTCAGACTTTTTATCCCAGGTTAGATCAATCCTTGCGGATGAGAAGAAGGCCAACATGATCTTACTTCGAGGATTTGCCAAGCATAGAGTCTACCCCTCTATGGAAGAAAGGTTTGGTTTGAAGTCAGCGGCTATAGCTACTTATCCTATGTATAAAGGGATAGCTCGATTACTGGGAATGGCAGTAATTCCATCTTTAACAGTTATTGAAGATGAATTTAATGCATTAAAAAAGCAGTACAATAATTATGATTTCTTTTATATTCATATTAAGCAGACTGATTCAAAAGGAGAGGATGGGGATTTTGATGCCAAGGTTAAGGTGATTGAAGAGGTGGATGAATTTTTACCACGAATAACAGAATTAAATCCTGATGTACTTATAGTAACTGGAGATCATTCTACACCTGCAAAGTGGGGGGGGCATAGCTGGCACCCGCTTCCAGTAATATTACACTCTAGATTCTGTCGAGTTGATCAGGTTACAAGATTTGATGAGATAAGCTGTATTCAAGGAGGCTTAGGGAGACAACCTTCTTACGACCTCATGACAATTGCACTTGCTAATGCGGGTCGTCTCTCAAAGTTTGGGGCATAGCAAATGCATATTTTTCATCTTGTAGATGAATTATAGGTTGTGTCTATTAAATAAGTAAATCTTTTGCCTCACCTCTTTATTGGTCCCAGATTGTAATCCTTTCCTTGAGCCGCGTTTCTCATTTCAGGATGGACATTGGATAGAAGAATTGCTATTTGGAAATCAATATAGCCTCATATAATAGACATTCCATCACTAACTTACCAGCAACCTTTTCAGTATCTATATAGTAAGTCTGATTCTCAATAGATTGCTTGATTTGAGACACTTTTTCCATACGGATTTCAGTGACATACTCCAAAAAATTTCTTACCTTTTCTATTTCCTCAGGTTTAATAGAGAGCAGAGCCTTTTCTTTCCATTTATGAGACTCCTCTATGGGGGGGTACTCTTGAGGTTTATTTTTTTTATCAGTATTTTGGATATAGTCTTGTAAATATATAATATTTTTATTATTAAATTTCTTCATTTCTCAATCCAATTACAGGCAATATCGAAATTATTTTAACTGTTTTATCGGCAAAAATCAAGTATAACTTAAACATTTTTGGTTTTATTTGCTAGTCGACATCTTTACATAAATGGCTACTTTGCCGTATTACTCTATTCCTGCCCCAAAGAATTGCAATGTGCGGATCTCAATTGAGATGCCACGGAGCAAGTCTTTACCTAAGAGGGTAGACTTAGATTTTGATCGTTAAAAATCAACGATCAAACTTCATCTAGAATATCTATCTCTTTGTTTGTAAGTAATTTACCCAAATCCAGTAAAATGAGGAGTCTATTATCTAATTTTCCTACTCCACTGATATATTCAGAGTCTATCCCTCCTACAATAGGTGGGGGTGGCTCGACTTTGCTGTAAGGTAACCTCAAAACCTCAGATACTGAATCTACAATAAATCCGACTATTTTTTCCTCTATCTCCACAACCACAATTCGTGTTAGCTTATCTGGTTCCTTTTTTTCGAAGTTGAACCGTTTTCTAAGATCGATTACTGGAATAATCCTGCCACGTAAATTAATTACTCCTTCCACAAACTGAGGTGCTCCAGGTATCCTCGTTATTTCAAGCATCCTGATAATCTCGTGTACCTTAAGAATATCAAGGCCAAATTCTTCATTACTTATGTTAAACGTAACCAGTTGTAACAAGCCAGGTACTCCCTTGACTACATTCCCATTATCCTTGAATAATGTTGTCATGATAGCTCCCTCTTTTTCCGATCTGGTTTATAATTAGTCCTTTTCTACAGAGCCTTCAGTTTTGTTGAACCTGCACTCTTCTGTCCTTCTTCTTTATGCGATTTTAACGATCTCCGCAGCAATATGCTGCAAGTGAATCACTTTATCTATTACCCCTTCATTTATTGCGTTTCTAGGCATGCCAAAAACAACACATGTTTCCTCACTTTGAGCAAAAGTTCTTCCATTATGCATCTTGATCTTTCTGATCCCCTCGGTCCCATCATTGCCCATACCCGTCAATATAATCCCAGCACTCGTTTCCTTATAAATTTCAGCAATAGAAAACATTGTAATATCAGCTGAAGGTATATAGAGGGTATTTTTCGGCTCTTTTGATAATTCAATGCTTACTTCTCTTGATTTCCTCTTAATAACCTTCATATGCGATTTTCCTGGAGCTATCAGGACAAGACCAGGTCTAACAATATCATCTTCTTCTGCTTCTTTTACCTCTACTTGGCTAATCGAATTCAATCTCTTTGCAAACGTATTGGTAAAGACCGCAGGCATATGCTGGACAATTAAAATACTAAGTGGTATGTCTTTAGGGAGGGAAGGAATGATCTCATTGAGGGCCTTGGGGCCACCTGTTGATGTTCCGACAGCAACAGTCCGTACTCTCCGGAGTGAGGGCAATCTCGAGTCTGGAATTATAGATCCATATATTTGCGTAGCTCCAGAAGAGACCTTTGAAACTTTTAAATATTGAGATTTAAGCTTCTGCCTTACAATAGACTTAATCTTTGAGGTAAGCTCCTCTCTTATTTTAAAGATGTTTAATGCAATGTCATCAAGGTTTTTTGGGATAAAATCAATGGCTCCTAATTCCAGGGCATCAAGTGTTGCTTGAGCCCCTTCTTCTGTTAATGAACTAACCATTAACACTTGTGCAGGCGACTTTTCCGTTATTATCTTCAATACCTGGAGCCCGTCGAGACGAGGCATATCTATATCCAGTGTAATTAGATCAGGCTTTAAAGACAGGGCTTTCTCTATTGCCTCTTCCCCATTCCGGGCACTTGATATAACTTTAAGTTCCGGATCTGACTCGATCATATTGGTAAGAGTTTTTCGCATAAATGCGGAGTCATCTACAACCAAAATACGAATCTGAGATTTCATTTTTTCTCTTTTCTTTTTTTCAACACTATTTGAGGATCTCTTCTTGTTCATGTGCTTAGAGGCGGTTTCCTATATTTTTTCAATAGACCAATTAACGAAGCAAAAATATGTGTACAGTTTTGATTGGAAGTCTTTCTTTATCTGGGAGGGATTTTTTAGAGTTTAAACCTCATCACTACTTTCTCTAACTATTCTATTTTATATTCCCCCGAAAAAGTGGACACGGGGTTAAGCCGCCATTTTGAAGACCTCGTATTGACAAGGGTTCATATACTGTAAAGCCGAATGACGACGTTGTCTATTATAAAATAATTCGATGTAATCGAACAGGCTAGCTTTTGCCTCTTT
>JAXHVA010000136.1:0-9722 GCA_034189035.1 Thermodesulfobacteriota bacterium | reverse complement strand
TTATAAAAAGGTGGCCTCGCTTATCCCGTATTTACGGGATAACTCAGGAGTAGGAACACCAACTTCTGCTTCTTTTAAAATTGCAACAATCTTTGCCTCTGAAAACTTTGTCTTTTTCATAATAGATATCTCCTTTCATCTTTATCTTGCAGGAAAACTCTACTTATGTGTGGCCTTATTTTAAGGGAGGGCTAACGATATGCTCTTATTAAGACTGTCTTCAAAGGAGACACTCACGGTTTTGCCCTGATATTTTGCCTCTTCCTTTCTAAAGACCCTGCCATACTTTTTACGAATAAAGGTCTAAGGTCAAAAGGAGTTTATTTATTAAATAAAAAATAAGCAAAGATGAAAAGGCTTTTAATGGAAAATTTCGGTGCTTTGTTTCTCAAAAAAACGCAGCTAAAGGTCATATATTTCAACAACATGAGGTTTTGAGGCTGGTTTCGTTTGGCTTGCCTTTTTCTCGAGGATTATTTTATTACATATGTTATAAAATAGATAACCACATAATCTATGTGTAATATAAAAACTTACCTAATTATATATCATATACCATAATTCGCGTCAATGAAATTCCACATCATTATTCAGAAGAGATTAAATACTTGCATATTTTTGGATTTTTTTAGAGAAGGTAGTTGTTTTAGTATGAAGGCATTAATAATTTCTACATTGAGAAGGGAAGATCAGTTGAGATACCTATCCTATAAAGAAGCTATAGGAAGAAGGATACAAAAACTCGTTCCCCTTTGAAGCTCACTTTTTACAACTATCTTTCCATAGTAACTCTCTATTATTCTATAAGCAATAGCTAGGCCCATTCCTGTACCTTTGTCTTTAGTAGTAAAGAAAGGATCAAAAATACTATCAAGGTTTTCCTCTGGTATTCCACAGCCCGTATCAGTAATGTTGATTTCCAAAGATTCGGTCATTTTCTCAAATGTATTGTTCGGAGAGACTAAATCCCTGACCTTTATTTGCAACTCTCCACCTTCGGGCATTGCCTGCACAGCATTGGTGAAGATGTTCCAAAAAACATGTCTTAACTGTTTGGGATCGGCTTTTACTGTATTGTGACTGGAAAGGTCCCAGCGAACTTCAATATTATTTTTATTCCATTCAGGACAATTTGTAATTTCATTCAGCGTATCTCCAATGACTTTAGTAATAACCACATCCTCCTTCTTTCCCAGACCTGGTTGAGCGAATAGCATGAAATCTGTAATGAGTGAGTTCAATCGGTCTATCTCATTTATAGCGATATTCATCAAGCGTTTATGTTGACCATTCAGTTGCAATTCTTGGTTTAAAACCTCAATGGAACCGCTTGCAGAAGCCAATGGATTCCTCATCTCATGGGCTATTCCTGCTGATAATCGACCTACTGCTGCTAATCTATCAACTCGTTTAATATGGTCTTCCATCTCCTTGAACATGGTGAGGTTCTGAAATATTATTATTTTTCCAATATCCTCTCCCATTGTATCCTTTAGGAGGGATATGGAGAAACCCAGGTATAGAATGTCTCCGTTTTGTTTTTTAAATTTGCTTTCATAACGAAGTGAATGCATGTTATTAGCCAATTTTTCTGTTGTCCAATCTTTTTTGTCCCTTAAAAAGGGAAATAGATCTTCAGCAAAAGTGTTGTGGACGTCTGAGAATCCATAGCCGGTGATTTCCTCAGCTGCTTTATTGAAAAAGGTTATCCTCCCTTTGATGTCCGTGGTTAATAAGCCACTATTAATACTCATTACGATGTTTCTATTCAAGGCCTCGAGCTGATTAAAATCTAGCTGTTTCTTTTTTAATTCCTTTCTCGAAATGAGAACCTCTTTTGAAAGGAGACTGCTTAAGTAGGCAACCAAATAAAAGGCGATAATGTTTATCGAAATTGAGAAGAACAGGTCAGTACTATTATAGTCTTTATCTAAAAAAAGCTTGCTTGAACTGGGTATAATTCCATAGAACTCAAAATCCAAGAAACCTCCATATAGGATACTGCATACCGAGGCAATATAAAATCCACCCTTTCTATATAATATAATGCTAGCAGTAATAATGGAAATCGTATACAAAAAATTGAATATACTCTCTTTGCCACCCGTTGAATAGATCAAGAATGTTATAAGGAAAGTATCGAAAGTTATTTGAATATAGGCAAAAGCAGTGAGGTTTTTTATTTTTTTTATTGTAATGGCATAAATAAAAGTCAGAAAGAAAATGGTAATAATAATAAAATATATGTTTATATTTGATAGGAAAGGGGTGAGAGAGGGTGGTGTTCTTTTTATTTGGAGTAACGTAAAAGAACTCAGCATCAATATACTGACGACTACCCTAAAGAACATTAACCAATTCAGCTGATTAAGCAACTCCTTTTGGTTATGCTTTCCTTGGTCTATCGGTTCTGTATTGAGACCCTGCCTATGATTATCCATCCGTATAATCTATCCCATATTTCTCCAGTTTGTATCGGATTGATCTAAAACTGATATTCAGGAGTTTTGCTGCCTTTTTCTTTGACCCGTGGGTCCGATGAAGGGCATTTATTAGAATATTCTTTTCCAGATTTGCCATTACTCCTTCAAGGTCCAATCCTTCACCTGGGATTTCTATTTTTAATTCGTTACTCGTTCTTTTTTGGTCTTTTTTAAATGTTGCAAGAGTGAGACTTTCTGGGAGAACAATATTTGAGGACTCTAAGGCGACACTTCTCTCTATGATGGTCTCAAGTTCCCTTACATTTCCTGGAAAATTATAACTCAAAAGGGCCTCCATTGCAAAAGATGATATTTTCTTAATATCTTTATTGAGTTCCTTTGAGTGCTTTTCTAAAAAGTAATTTGAGAGGATCGGTATATCCTCTTTCCTTTCTCTTAGCGGAGGGATTCTTATTTGAATTACATTTAAACGATAAAACAGGTCTTCTCTGAACTCTCCCTGAATCACTTTCTCTTCTAAGTCCTTATTTGTAGCTGTGATTATTCTAACATCAACAGCCCTTTCTTCAACTCCACCTACTGGTTTAAAAGTCTTTTCTTGAACTACCCTTAAAAGTTTAACCTGTGTGGGAAAAGGAAGGTCTCCCACTTCATCTAGAAAGATTGTTCCTCTATGGGCAGCTTCGAATAATCCAGCTTTGTCGTAAGCAGCACCAGTAAATGAGCCCTTTTTATAACCAAAAAGCTCACTTTCAAGCAGTGTTTCCGGGATACCACCACAGTTGATAATAATTAATGGAAAGTTTTTTCGAGCACTATTATAATGGATAGATTTGGCCACTAACTCTTTCCCTGTTCCACTCTCTCCATAGATCAATGTATTTGAATTGGTCATGGAGACCTTTTGGATAAGGTCGTAGACCTTCATCATCTCCCTTGTCTTTCCAATAAGATTGATATCCCCAAATTTATAACCAATTTCACTTTCATGGGGGACACTTACCTTTTTCTGTTCTTTTCTTATCAAAGCATTTTTAATGACAGTTTTTATTTCATCTACTTTGAAAGGCTTGGATATATAATCAAATGCCCCTTCTTTCATTGCCTGGATGGCCGTTTCCATCGTCGCATAGGCAGTGATTAATATGATAGTAGTCTCAGGGTGTATCTCTTTGACATTATGGAGAACATCCAAACCTGTAACCTTTGGCATCATTATATCTGAGATGACCATGTCATAGCGAGTTTCATCACAGAGCTCTAATGCTTCTTTGCCACTTGTTGTACATGTAATATCGTACCCCTCTTTCTTCAGCATTATCTCCAAGAACTCAAGCATATTGGGTTCATCATCTACAATAAGTATCTTAAACATTTAAACGCCCCTGAAGTTCAATCTGAAACTCTCTTTATATCTGCCCCTAATTTCGATAGTTTTTCTACGATGCTTTCATATCCCCTGTCTATATGATAGACTCTTGATATTTCAGTTTCTCCTTTTGCAGCAAGACCTGCTAATATTAGACAAGCACTGGCCCTCAGGTCAGTGGCCATAACAGGAGCACCACTTAGATAGGGAACGCCTTTTACAATAGCATTGTGTCCTTCTATTCTAATATCTGCTCCCATCCTTTGTAGCTCACTTACATGCATAAATCTGTTTTCAAAGACTGTCTCAGAAATGACGCTTGTACCATTGGCAAAACACATAAATGCCATCATCTGAGCCTGCATATCTGTTGGGAAACCAGGGTAAGGTAATGTTTTTATATCAACGCTTCTTATCGTTCTATTTCCTTTTACAGTGATCCCTTTGTCTTTATTAGAGATATCTAACCCTGTCTCTTTAAGCTTTAGAGTTACAGCATCAAGAAGGTTTGTATTACAGTTTTTAATCCTAATATTACCCCCCGTTATTCCAGCAGCAGTCATAAAAGTCCCTGCTTCTATTCGATCTGGAATGATTGTATAGTCAGTAGATTTGAGTTCCTTTACGCCTTCTATGGTTATAATCTCTGTTCCTTCTCCCTTAATATTTGCTCCCATCTTTTTCAAAATACAGGCGAGCTCAATCACTTCTGGCTCACGGGCAGCATTTTCCAGTGTTGTCACACCCTCAGCTAAAGTTGCTGCCATCATAAGATTCTCCGTACCTGTAACCGTTGAGATATCAAAAAAGATAGGAGCTCCCTTGAGCTTTTTTGCCTTTGCTTCCACATATCCATGCTTAAGTTCAATCTTTGCCCCTAGTTTAGCCAGCCCTTTTAAATGAAGATTTATGGGTCTTGCACCAATAGCACATCCCCCGGGTAAAGATACTTTAGCCCTTTTTAATTTGGCAAGCAAAGGGCCTAAAACAAGGACAGAGGCCCGCATCGTCTTGACTAGATCATACGACGCTTCATAACTGTTTAAACTATCTGCGTTGATTCTTAGATCTTTCCCCTCTTTGATCTTTATACCAAGCCCCTTGAGGAGTCGTTTGATTGTCTCGATGTCCCTAAGCACTGGAACATTTGAAAAGGTATTCCAACCTTGTGTAAGAATGGAAGCTGTAAGGATTGGAAGTGCGGCATTCTTGGAACCGCTAATTTCGACTTCTCCCTTTAATCTTTTCTCGCCTTTTATTACTATTTTTTCCATTATCTCCTCAGACTTTTTGGGCGGTTACTACCCTTTCAATTCCTGAAAAATCCTTTATGATCGATGTTAGATGAAACCTTCTTGAGTCCTCAATAAGTTGAGTCACTTTTTGAGCCTGTCCCTTGCCAACCTCCAAGATCAACCACCCACCATTCATTAAATATTTGCCAATCTGTGGTAATATCCGCCGGTAAAATCTAAGTCCGTCTTTATCTCCATCGAGGGCAATTTTCGGTTCAAAGCCCCTAATCTCCGGCTGAAGGTCTTTAATATCACCTCTTGGGATATAGGGCGGGTTCGATACAATAAGATTGAAAGGTTCGATATTTTCTTGTAATGGATGAAACATGTCTCCCTTTAAAAAGGTTATACACTTTTGTACTCCATGGAGTTTTGCATTCTCTTTAGCGACCTTTATGGCTATATCTGAAATATCCGTTGCAACGATTGAAACTTCTTTAAGCTCTTTGGCAAGGGCAATAGCTATTGCCCCGGTCCCGGTTGCAAGATCCAGAATTTTGATTGTCTTACTACACCATTGAATCTGTGCAATGAGCCTCAGGGCCTCTTCAATCAAAACTTCAGTTTCTGGGCGGGGGATCAGTACGCCTTTGCTTACTTTTAACTTTAATGACCAGAATTCTTGAACCCCTGTAATATATTGTAAAGGCTCCCTTTTTATTCTTCTTCTGATAAGCTCCTTGTATTTTTTGAGTTCACTTTTTTTTAAGGGTTTGTCATAGTTAAGGTACAAACCGATTCGGTTTGTATTCAAAGAGTGAGCCAATAAGACTTCGGCATTTAACCTAGGGTTTTCAATGCTGTTTTTATCAAAGTATTGGGTCGTCCAATTGAGCAGTCTTAAGATAGTCCAGATACTATTGTTCAAAAATCATATCCTTATTTGTATTCGGCAAAAGAGTCGTGGGAAATTAGATTTATATTAAAAAAAGGGGGGGGGATTCATCGAGGAGGTGTGATTATCTCGATTTTAATGCTTCAGCCTGATAGTAGGCGATTAAAGCATCAATAATCTCGTCAATATTCCCCTCCATGATTCTCTCTAACTTATAAAGGGTAAGGCCAATTCTGTGGTCGGTTATTCTTCCTTGGGGGAAATTATAGGTTCTGATTCTTTCACTTCTATCTCCGCTACCTACCTGATTTTTGCGATTTTTAGATATCTCTGACCTTTGCTCTTCGTTGAATTTGTCTAAAAGCCGAGCCTTCAGTACCCTTAATGCCTTCGCTTTATTTTTGTGTTGTGATTTTTCATCCTGACAGGTTACCATTAAACCGGTTGGGAGGTGGGTTATCCGGACAGCAGAGTCAGTAGTGTTCACACTTTGTCCCCCAGGCCCTGAAGATCGAAAGACGTCTATTTTCAGATCAGCTGTATTTAACTGAATTTCTATATCATCTGCATCTGGAAGAATTGCAACTGTTACAGCTGAAGTATGGATCCTTCCTTGTGATTCAGTAGTTGGGACCCTTTGTACACGGTGGACACCGCTTTCATACTTTAATTTACTGTAAACACCTTTTCCCTCTATTAAAGAAATAATCTCTTTAAAACCGCCTATTCCTGTGTGACTTCGATCTACTATATCGACTTTCCAATTGTTCATCTCTGCATACTTACAATACATCCTAAACAAGTCAGCTACAAATAGACTGGCCTCTTCACCTCCTGTACCTGCCCTGATCTCCACAAAAATATTCTTGTTATCATTAGGGTCTTTGGGAATTAAAAGGACTTTTAGACGTTCCTGTTGCTCAGTAAGCTCTTGTTGTAGAGCATGTATCTCTGACTTAGCGAGTTCTTTGATTTCTTCATCATCCTCATTTAGCAATTCTTTGCTGTTCATTATTTCATTATTGATCCTTTTGTAATTACGAAAAGATTCGATGATTTCAATCAAGCTTGAATGCTCCTTGCTAATCTGTTGATACCTCATGCGGTCGTTTACAACCTCAGGATTTCTAAGAAGCCTGTCTAATTCTTCGTATCTAGTTTCAACGGTTTCGAGTTCATGGAACATGATTTTTGCTTCTCTATAGATTTTTGTATTCTCAAACCACTACTTATCTTTTAGTTAACTAAGGTTTACTCTAACACAATCCATCCTTGTATCTCAGTAAATTTGTTTTACTCTAAGCCATACTTCTTTTTAAACCTTTCCACCCGCCCTTCAGAATCCACAAGTTTTTGCTTTCCTGTAAAGAATGGATGACATTTGGAACATATCTCCACTGATTGATCTTTCTTTGTCGATTTTGTCTCAATTATACTTCCGCATGCACACCGTATTGTTGTTGAAGAATATTCAGGGTGAATACCTTTCTTCATTCTATACTCCTTTCCCTATCGTTCTATGCGCAAGAGTCATCTCCATTGAAGGCATTCTCAACACATTTTTTTGTATACATAGTATCAAATTTATGTATATTTTACAAGAGGAAATAAATGGTGAGGTTTTTTGGATTTACTTGTTCATAGAATCTAAAAATTCTTTATTTGTCTTCGTCTCTGAGATTTTCTCTATAAGAAACTCCATTGCATCAATCGAGTTCAATGGTTGAAGTACTTTTCTCAGAATCCATATCCTGTTTAAAACTTCCTGGGATATGAGAAGCTCCTCTTTTCTTGTGCCAGATCGATTGATATCAATGGCTGGAAATATTCTTCTGTCGCTTAATTTTCGGTCTAAATGAATCTCCATGTTGCCAGTACCTTTAAATTCTTCGAAGATTACCTCGTCCATCCTGCTCCCTGTATCGATCAAGGCTGTCGCGATAATCGTAAGGCTTCCTCCGTCTTCAATATTTCTGGCAGCCCCAAAGAATCTCTTTGGACGGTGGAGTGCGCTGGAGTCTACTCCTCCTGAGAGGACTTTCCCACTTGGAGGTACGACAGCATTATGAGCCCTAGCGAGCCTTGTGATACTGTCTAATAGGATAACAACGTCCTTTTTATGTTCAACGAGTCTTTTTGCTTTCTCGATTATCATCTCAGCAACCTGTACATGTCTATGAGCCGGTTCATCAAAAGTGGAACTGACAACCTCCCCATTTACAGAACGCTGCATATCTGTGACTTCTTCTGGACGTTCATCTATCAGAAGGACGATGAGGATGATATCCTTGTGATTTTTTGTAATAGCGTTGGCAATGCTTTGAAGAAGCATTGTCTTCCCAGCCCTTGGAGGTGAAACAATCAATCCTCTTTGTCCTTTACCAATAGGGGTTAACAGGTCCATTATTCTTGTAGAAAGGTTTTCCGGCTCTTTCTCCAAATTGAGTTTTTCTTCAGGATAAAGAGGTACTAAATTATCGAAAAGAATCTTCTCTCTGGAGGATTCAGGATCTTCGAAGTTGACAGACTCTACTTTAAGGAGTGCAAAGTATCTTTCACTATCTTTTGGTGGTCTAATCTGCCCGGAGACAGTGTCTCCAGTTAAGAGATTAAACCTTCTAATCTGTGAAGGAGAGATATATATATCATCAGGCCCTGGTAAATAACTATAGTCAGGAGCACGTAAAAAACCAAAGCCATCAGGAAGGGTTTCCAATACTCCTTCTCCGTATATCAACCCATTCTTATCTGTCTCTGCTTGTAATATTGCAAATATCAGTTCTTGTTTGCTCAGGCAACTGGCACTTTCTACATTCAGTTGTCTTGCTAGATTTGTCAATTCACTGATTTTTTTCTCTTTTAAATCCTTTAAATTAAGACGCACTTTTTTCTCCTTTTGCTATGTTATTTAATATATGCCCAAAAAAGAGTTTGTTATACTTTTTTATTTAAATATTATTATATAAAAATGGATTAAACGAAAAGCAATGATCTTAAATAACTAGATCTTCATTTCCTCAAGATCCTTAATTAAAGTTAGATAAACCGCATCTTATAATAACTTAAATTAATAAGTAATTTTCTCGTAGTATGGGGTTATAAACTTTAGTGGGAATCTCCCTAAAGGTGAGTTTTTGAGTTGTTTTCAAGGCCTTTAATGAAATTAGTTATTTTTTGGATATTTTTTTAGGAAGGCTTAATTAATTCTGCATTCACTTATTAAATATATTAAAGTACTTTTCAAGTATTGTCAAGAAAAAATTTATAATGACTAAATACAATTCATACATTGGGTATTGATATCAGTAGTAGTAATTGTGGGAATGTGGGTAACTCTATAAGAGTTACCCACATTCCCACAATTAAAGAAAGGCGAGGTTCCGGCAAAAAGGTATATACTTATTTTTCAAACATTTAACAATACCAGAAGTCAGGAGGCTGCCTATGTGGAAAAGTAGAGTTAAAGAACAAATGAGATATAATTGATAATAATTGAAATTCATAAAAAAGTCACTCTTTTCTTCAAAGCTGAAGAGCGAAAAAATGTCAGTTTAGCATGTGAGATATTGGGCTGTAGTTGTTCTTTTTACATATGACTAGTAGAATCTCTAAGATAAAACTCATAAAGGCTCTATGGGAGAAGACCGGATATGGTTCTGTCAGAATTGCCTTTTACTTGAATAAAGATCACAACATAACTCTGCCACTATCTACTATCGGCCATATTATTAAAGATGCGAAGGATTGATTATCCCAAAACCCAAAAGAAACCAGAAGAA
>JAXHVA010000135.1:0-9750 GCA_034189035.1 Thermodesulfobacteriota bacterium | reverse complement strand
TCCGTCGCGCTCCGCGCGCCAGAACAAGGTACTTGACCGGACACCGTGAACCGCACAATCAAACTGCGTTTGCTTGTGAGGCCCCCGGTGCCGGTCAGCACCGCGATTAAATTAGAATTTTTTATAATAATTAAATTAAAAATACAATTATAAATCGTACAAATTGTCTTTATCCCTACTCCTCCTTCTCTATGTTATTTATATCTTATTTTTTGAGTGTGCTCATAACTCCCCTTACAGCTGCTGGAATATCAGCCGGAAGAATAACAATCTTTGAGTTTTGCGAAGTAGAGATATTATTCACTGCTTCAACATACTTTTCTCCTAGTAAAAACACAGCAGGCAATTCTTTATCTTGAATTGCTTCAGTCACTTTCTGTATGGCTTTCTGGGTAGCCTCTGCTAACACTACCTTTGCCTCAGCGTCACGTCTTGAGGCTTCAAGGCGCCCTCCCGCTTCAAGGACTGCTGCAGCTTTTTCACCATCTGCAAGAGTTACAGTAGCCCGTCGTCCTCTCTCCGCAGCAGCTTGCTCTTCCATGGCCTTTTGCATAGTTTGGGAAGGATTAATATCCTGAATCTCGACTGTTTTAAGAGTAAGACCCCAGTCTGCAATGTCATCAGAAATTGCAGACTTTAATTTTGCCTTAATTTCATCTCTGGACGAGAGTGCATCATCGAGGTCCATCTCACCAACAATTGACCTGAGAGAGGTCTGAACTAAATTTTGAATAGCAAAACGATAGTCTTCGATCCCATAAACCGCTTTTTCAGGAGAAACAATATTGATATACGTTACTGCATTAGCAATAATTACTGCGTTGTCTCGTGTAATTACTTCCTGTGAAGGAATATCCAGGACGATGTCTTTTGTTATGATTTTATAAGAAACATTATCTAAATATAGGGGATAATGATATTGAGCCCTGGACTAAGAGTTTTACTGAATTTACAAAGCCTTTGTAAAACATGTTTACTTCCCTGTGGCACAAATTCTTACACCTAAAGCAATCGTAACCATAACCAAAACTCAAATACTAAAACAACTATGATTCCTTCCATTTGAATCCCTCCTTTAATGAATAAATTTGAGATTTTTATTGACTTTATTTTCTCTTCTCGACAATCAGAGTATTTCCCGACATATCCTTTACAAAGACTCTATCTCCGCAAAAGACTTCTCCCTCACAAATAAAAGACCATTCATCAGCCCCCTAATCGGTTTCGAAAAGCGAACCATACCTCGCTTTCCTTCAACAGGAAGTTCGATAACCTGCCCACTCTCTCTTAAAACAGCTTCCTTAGTAATCCCTGTTTTTGTCTGATCCGTCATACGGGGTTTTATGAATTTAAACCAGATAAATGTAAATAAACTTGATGCCACCCATACGAACAATTGCCAACTTAAAGCCAATTTAGGCATTAACAAGAGCAAAACACCCATAATAATGGCTCCTAATCCAAACCAAAGGAGGCTGAAACTCGGAATGAATATTTCTGCAATAATGAGCATCATTCCAAAAACAAGCCAATGCCAGTAAAAAATTTTAAAATCCATAGTTCTTGCCTCCCATAAATATGTTCTTCTTATTAAATCCTTCAAAAGTGCCCTTTGTTCTGGAAAAAAGCCGAGGAAAGAAAACTAAAACAGGAATAAAAACAGTAGCAAGAAATAAGCGAATCATAATAATACCTCCCCTTATTTTGACAGGAATTCAAAGTGATATCTATAGATTTTAAATATTTTTAACAGATTCTTTATGAAGAAGAATAATATTTTTGCTCACTGTCCCCGTTTTTAAAACAATTGAGGTAGTCTATCTGAGGCTTTGTCAATTATTTTAATTGTATTCTTGTTGACAGAAACCAAAGGAGTTATTATATATTACTTATATGTGACATGAATACTCAAACAAGGAAACGATCCGTGTTTCTCTCAATTTCATAAAAGAAGGACCCCATGAATCAAGACCTAAAAGATGAAGTGCTATGTTTTATTCGTGAGCGAGGTGCGGATCTGGCTGGCGTAGCCTCGGTGGAAGCCTGGTCACAAGCAGGTAGTGTTCCTGAAGCATACCGTCCCGACTTTCTATGGTCTCTCGTTCGATCCGTTATTGTAATCGGTATACAGATGCCGCTCCCTATTGTTGAGACAACACCTTCGGCTCAGCATATGGAACTCTATCGAACCAGTAATCGCATACTGGATAATATGGCCTTTGAATTGACGTTGTGGTTGAACCGGAAAGGGCATGCATCTCTATTTTTCAGCAGGGACGGATACGCACGGATTGATGTCTTGATAGAAAAGCCTGCGGCTGCTTTTGCACATATATTCGCAGCATACTATGCAGGATTGGGAAACATAGGTATCAATCATACCATACTCACCAAAGAATTTGGACCGAGAGTGCGATTTGTTTCCGTTTTTACTAGCGCAGAACTTCCTCCTGATTCTTTACTCAAAGAGAATCTGTGCATACGATGCGGAGCATGTGTAGAGCTTTGTCCCGTGAATGCTTTTACAATCAGCAAGGAAGAACTTCGGGATAAAGATGGAAGGCTCGTCGCTGATTTTGATAAAAAAGCCTGCGCCAAGAGAAGCAAGTTGCTCACAACTAAAGGTTGTTACCCCTGTGGAGTTTGCATAAAAGTGTGTCCAATCGGGAAAGACAGGAAACTGTATGGCCGCAATAAAGTCTTACAGCATTATCGTGAAGAGGCCAAAACACTTTTTCAAGATTCGGATGATCCAATATACAAATCCTGGGCTCATATAAGAAACCATGGCAGTTTCCCTTTTGATTAGGCTCCAGGGCTTTCAATAGAAATAGAGACCAATAATTACATAAAAGGAGTTGATGGTTATGACATCACAAGCTTCAATAGAGATCAATTCAACCTGTGAGAAATGGTCTGAGGGTTTATCGAAACTAAAGGACGACATTGCATGTGTCGATTATGCCAGAAGAGAGTTGCCGAATCTACTCCAAAAGAAGGAGCTTTTTGCAAGAATTCTCAATGAAGTTGTTGAGGGAGGTAAATACCCTGACATAAGAAGTGCAAGCATGTTTGATAATGAACTTCTACTGTATGCGGATCCGTTAAGAAAGCTGAGTTTAAGGTTGTTTCTCTGGGCACCTGGTGAATACACAGTGATTCACGATCACAATTCTTGGGGAGTGATCGGACCCGTTTCGGGCGTGCTTGAAGTCTTAAATTACAAGCGTACAGATGACGGATCCAAGAAAGGATATGCAGAACTCCTCTGTTCAAAGAAGCTGACATGCATGCCCGGTGAGACCACATTCACCTTGAAACTGGATGGAGGTATCCACAATATCGGGAACCCAACCAATGAAGCAATGGTATCCCTCGGTATGTATGGGAATCCTATTCGCAGGGGGTATATATATGGTTTTAATCCAGAAAAGAAGAGTGTATATAAGATAATTGCCCCAAAGGTTAAAAAGAGAACACTCGCAAAACAGGCATTATCGGGTCTCAAATAGCCTGAAAACACCTTTGATCAGTCTTATGTGTTTGTCCATATGATAATTTTTTACAGCATCATTCAATTTCTATAAGGTCTTGTACACTAAAAAATGGAATAAAGATTTATACAATAGGTGCTCGGGTGCAGATTGAATAATTATGAATCGCCTGCTCTACTATCGTCACATGGTTCATCATCATCATATGCTCTTGCATGTTCTGCACTCGGTGATGTAGTACAATAAGGGTTTTTCTCCTCAGGCTTCCGATCTTTTTCTTGCTCATCCTTCCCTGTTTCTTTTTCTCTCTTTTCCTCCATCATCTTACCTCCTTTTATTATCTATATCCTTCCATTATCCTTTCAATCACAGTTCGATCTATATCCTGCAATGCCAAAGGCCCTTCAGCTGATGCTAGCAAATTTACCTCAAATGATTTTCGATTATTCTTATAGATGATTCCTATAGGAATGTTATCTCCCCATTTTGAAGCTACTTTTATAGCCGATTCCCAGTCTGTAGGATCATAATCGTCTGGAAGCGGGTAACACCGCTCTTTGTACCATGCAAAGGTATTCACCTTATTGAAAGAGACACAGGGTTGCAATACATCTATTAGTGAAAGGCCGCGGTGCGCAATTCCCTGTCGAATCAGATTTGTAAGGTGATCCACCTGACCTGTAAAGCCGCGTGCAACAAATCCGGCCTTCATAGCAACGGCAACGGCAATAGGATTAAAAGGGGCTGAGACCACACCCTTGGGTTGGGTTTTTGTGATAAAGCCCTCATGAGAAGTAGGGCTTGCCTGTCCTTTTGTAAGGCCGTATACTTGATTGTTGTGAACCACCAATGTGATATCTATGTTACGGCGAATAGCGGCTAAAAAGTGATTTCCTCCTTCACCATAGTTGCAACCATCACCGCTTTCAACGATAACTGTTAGCTCCGGGTTTGCCAACTTTGCACCTGTAGCCACAGGCAATGATCTGCCATGCAGACCGTTAAATACATTTGCATTGAGGTAATGGGGCGCTTTGGCAGCTTGTCCTATACCAGAGACAAAAAGTACCTGATGAGGTTCCAGTTGACTTGCCACTAGAGCCTCTTTCACAGCTTTTAGGATTGAAAAGTTACCGCAACCCGAACACCAGGCCGTTTCATAGTTTCCGTAATCGTTTACTGTTACCATACATTCTCCCCTTCCTTGAGTATTTATTTTCCAATATTCCTAAAGTACCGGCCAGCATACTGAATTGAAAGGGAATTGCAAAAATCCAACCTTAGGTTAATCTGCAAGCCCTCTCATTATATACTCCGGTGTAATTGGTAGTCCGTCATATCGAAGCACCTTCTTTGGGATATGGAAACCTGTTTCTCGTTTGATCAAACGTGCCAATTGTCCAATGGCATTCCCTTCCACACATACAACTTCATACGCTTTTTCAAGATGTCCTATGAAATTTTCAGGTACGAGAGGCCACACCTGAGAGAAATGAAGCGTTGCGATTCGTTTCCCTTTGGACCTCATCTTTGAAGCTGCTTCGCTGATTGCCCCTTTACTCGATCCCCATGATACTAACAGTAAATCAGGCTTCTCATCTCCGTGCACTTCCGGAGGTATCACTTCTCGAATGATCCCTTCTATCTTTCTAAGACGTTTTTCTACCATTCGTCTTCGGATAGTCAAATCCTCTGTAATGTGACCATCTTCCGTATGTTCATCGCTGTCCGCTACGACAAGATGCCTGGACATCCCTGGCAATAATCGAGGAGAAACACCGCTCTTTGTAAAAGTATAACGTCTATATGGAGAAGATACTGTTTTTGGATCAACCCCAGAAGTAATAGGTAATAAATTATTTATGTCAAAAGGTGCCGTGTCGCGAAAAGAATCAGAAAGAAAATGGTCTGTAAGAAGAAAAACAGGGCTTTGATATCGCTCCGAAATATCGAAGGCTTTGCGGGTGAGATGAAAACATTCTTCGATTGTACCAGGCGTAAAAACTACTCTTGGAAATTCACCGTGTCCTGCATGAAGGACAAACTCGAGGTCTGATTGCTCAGTACGGGTAGGAAGACCAGTCGCAGGCGCCGGACGTTGAGCGACAACGATCACTATGGGAGTTTCCGTCATTGCTGAAAGGCTCAGCCCCTCGACCATCAAGGCAAAACCACCTCCGGATGTCCCTACCATACTCGGTGCCCCTGCGAATGAAGCTCCTATAGCCATGTTTATAGCTGCAATTTCATCTTCTGCCTGTTCGACGATAACCCTCGTTTTTTCTGCTGTGGCTGCTAATATAACGCCGATTGGAGTTGCAGGTGTCATCGGATAAAAAGAGTAGAATCGTAATCCTGATGTAAGAGCACCTATAACGATTGCATCATTTCCATTCATGACAAGGCGTTGAGTCGTATGTGTATTGTGAGGCAGGAATTCAAAAGACGGCGCTTGTCTATTTGTCCAGTCAAAGGCCTTTTTCAGTACTTCTCTGTTTTCTTCAAGCGTGTCTCGATCCAAAGAGCTGAAGAAGTCATTCATTGTTTTCACCAACAAAGACTCATCAAGACCAATAAGAGAAGCTACAACTCCAAGTGCAGCAGTGTTTGACATTTTATATGAACCAAATTTTTGAAAGGGTACTTTAAGGCATATATCCTTTTCAACATTAAACGTCTCATCGGCAATGATATATCCCTGGCAAGTCATCTCGTTTTTGTGTATCTCAATTGTTTCCTCATTAAGGGCTAAAAGTACATCCACCGATTCCGTAGGGGCGACAACCTCCTTCAACCCAATACGAATAGAAAATGTATTGTGACCGCCCCGAATACGCGATTGAGAGCTCTGAGTCACCAAGATTGAATAGCCACTCCTCACGATACTCTTAGCGAGTATTTGCCCTATTGTAAGTAATCCTTGTCCTGCTTCACCACCAATGAGGATATTCACTGTATTGTCATCCATCTCTTTGCTCCTCTTTTTAAGATTTAAAATAATCAATCTCTACATTTCAGCTTAAGACGCGACTTAAAAAATTCTTCATGATCCTTTTTCTTGAGGCCAACTTTCATTTCGAAGGAGCTATTCAAGTCATCTTCCCTTTTTTTGCATCTGTTCAAAGATTTATCTCCTCAATCAAAGTTCGCTACACCTTGTAAATAATCATGATCAATCCTATCTTGCTCTTTAAGAATAGCCCTCTTCTGATACGAGAGCTTCATGCCCTTAGGAACAACTACTTTACCTAAATCACTTACAAAAAA
The DNA here is from genome assembly GCA_034189035.1 of Thermodesulfobacteriota bacterium. Lineage (GTDB taxonomy): Bacteria > Desulfobacterota > UBA8473 > UBA8473 > UBA8473 > JAUXFK01. The sequence goes on along the minus strand of JAXHVA010000135.1, from coordinate 2,989 downwards.
TCGCTTTCTATCTTCTTCCCGATTATACCCGATCTGTGACCCTGACGGTATTTTTACCCCTTTATCAATAATGGCTCTTTTGATTTTACAATCTCTCCCTACTTCAACACCTTCCATGAGTATGGATTCTCTAATCTCTGAATGACTGTCGATCCGTACATGGGGAGATAAAACAGAGTTTTGTACACTCCTTGCATTGATGATACATCCACCGGAAACTAAAGAATCAACACAAATACCTAACCTCCCACCAATATTTTCTTGTGAAAAAAACATCTTGGCAGGAGGATATTGCTCCTGATAGGTACGAATAGGCCAATCATTGTCATATAAGTCGAATATTGGATCCTGAATCAACAGATCCATGTTCGCTTCATAGTAAGCATCGATTGTCCCCACATCTCTCCAATATGGAGGCTTTTTCCCATTCTCATCTTTAAAGTTATAGGCAAAGACCCTAGCCCTTTTGACCATCTCCGGGATGATGTCCTTTCCAAAATCATGGTAGGTCTGTTTATGTGCATCCTTACGGAGGAATTCTCTCAATACGTCATTATTGAATATATATACCCCCATATTGACAAGGATTGTTTTGTTATTTTGAGGTGATAAGTCGATTTTTTTTGGCTTCTCTTCAAAATCAACTATCTTGTTTTCGTCATTCACCTTTATAACACCGAACTGAGGACCTTTACCCTGAGCAACCTCTATCATGGCTACGGTAGCATCAGCATCTTTTTCCTTATGAAAGGCAAGCATATTAGAATAGTCCATCTTGTATACATGATCTGCAGAAAGTATAAGAAAATATTTTGGGTTAATTTTATCTGCAAAGTATAGATTCTGGTAAATGCTATCCGCTGTTCCCTTGTACCAATCATCGCTGATCCTCATCTGAGCAGAGATGGGAAAAAGAAATTCGTCGAGTTCTGGATGGAAGATGTTCCAACCCAACCGTAAATGTCGCTCCAAGGACAATGACTTGTATTGAGTGAGAACTATAATTTTCCGTAAACCTGAGTTGATACAATTATTTAATGTAAAGTCGACTAAACGATATATTCCTCCGAAAGGAACTGCTGGCTTTGCCCTATCCCTTGTCAGCGGATAGAGCCTCTCTCCATTGCCACCAGCCATGATCATAGCCAGTATATCTTTCATTGCTCTTCCCTCCTTCCTTTAAGTGTGCTCTTGGATCTTTTTCCGTATCATTTTAATTGTACGATAAAGAAAGATCAGCAAGCGTGTGCTACAATCAAATTCATATGTGTGTAAACTGACTGAGCATATTAATGAGTGTTAATGTATAAACAAGGGGGGGATTGTTTCGTATTTTATACCTGATATAGGTCAGGGCTGAAGATTCTGGATTGAGAATTATAAAGATTCTCTTATTTTTTATGAGCGATTTGCATACCAGTTTAAAAGTGATTACAATCTGATTGCTGATGAAGCGAATTTTTCAAAAAGTGAAGCTGCTCAATACATATTCCTCATAAATCTATTAAAAAAAACTTTATATTGAGCATAGCTAACAAATTAAACTACATTTCCTGTACTTTTTAGAATCCGAAATTTTTTCTACATAGTTAATATATAATCACGACCGTATGATTGTCAAGCTGCAACTCGATTTTTTTGGTTTCAACACTCCATTGAAGCCATTTTTGCTGATTTTTTACAGGAATAATACCCTTTTTGATCTTAAAGTGCACATTGATTTGATTGTGTAGGGATTTCTTTTAATGGCTATTGATTTCTCACAGCAAAGGCAATCACATTATAACGCGTGCAAATTATTTGAGCAGTGTAGTGGAGTTTAGAAAGAACAGAAGATAGCTTTTTGGTTTTGAGTCTTAACAATTTACTATTTGACATGGATCACAGCTCTTTTTTCATAAAGGGATTTTATATATTTTTAATTACTTGTTTAGCTTGGATTGTACTATAGCAGGGATTTTACCAAAATTTTCATTTTTAACTGATTACATAGACGCAACCTGGTCAATTACGGCAACTTCAACTTTACTATCTTCTCTTGCCTGGATAATAATATTTATAAGGTAATATTGTGCCAATTTTGTCCTCAGCCTGAAGGGCTTTATTTGCAAATGAAGTATTACATGCCCTAAGGATTCGATATTTCCTGAAATCTACATTAATTTTATTTTTTAAGGCCTCCTCGACATCAATCTCAGTAAGTATACCAGATTCTTCCTTTTTGAGTTCTACTTTTACTCTATCGATAGTCTCATTAAAAGTCATATCTACTATTTTATTGAAATAGTATGACTTCTATTCACCTCGAGTTTATTTTTGTAATTTTATCACAATGCCTATAAATACAACCAGCTTTTTTTAACAATTTCCTCTTACCTCCTCATCATTTTTTCATGCTTTTTATTCTGATGTCCACCCCTTTGCTTGCTAATTGAGTCATCCCGTCAGCATGAGGAAATTTGAGGCGGGGATTACAAAGCAGTTGTCTGGAAACACTTCGTATTTTTCGGCTTGCTGAACGATTCGGAAGAGTGGAATGTTCAATTTCTCATTGTAAAACCTTTCTTGTCTTCTTGTGAATGATTCACTTTTTTTACTTCAAAGCAACCGGCTCGTTATCTTTTACTATGATAAAATCCACTTCCCTTTTCTCCCTGTCCCGGATATATCGCACATCATAATTGCCTAAACCTGTTTCGGTAAGCCTTGCCGATATCCTTAAAAGCGCTACTTTAAAAAGATTCTCAAAACGTTTTCCAAGATTTGATAGAAGTGACCAGTCAAAAAAATACAGTTTTTTCTCTTTTTTAATTATATCTCTGGAAATTGGTCAAGGCAATATTCCCTATAGAGAGGATATTGACTAGACATCTATATGGCCTCGAGTTGTCAAGAAAAAGTTCCTCCTGTAGATCGGAAAAAGAATAAAGAGCATAAATAGCATCCGTCTTAAAATATGTTACCGTTGACAAACGGCCCTATGGTTCGG
>JAXHVA010000134.1:0-9799 GCA_034189035.1 Thermodesulfobacteriota bacterium | reverse complement strand
TGTCTTGAACGATGTAGGCGTTGCTAACTGCTTGTTTTTTAATTCATTATTGTTGTATTGACTAGAACAGGATTTCGGCGAACTATTCATTCAGTAGCGGTGCGAAAATCGCTGTTAAATAGCAAAATCTCTTTTTACGGATTACAATCGTCTTCGCCTTGTCATCCGTATAACCGCTGCTAGGTAAGATAGGTATTGCAGGCTTGATATGAAAGAAATTCATCAACCAATTGGATACCGTTTTGAGTCGGACAAAATCACTCAATAATAAATGGAAATCTCCTTTTTCTCTCTCAAATACTTCAAATGTCTCTCTTGTATTTACAGCTTCATATATGACATAGCCATTTTCACTGAGCATACTTGCTCCAAATTCACGGGCTTCTTCATCATCCTCAACCAGTAAAATCCTTTTCTGTTTCCTTGCACACCATCTGCGACATCTCCCCTTTGATTTCTTTTTTTAGTTCTTCTGAAAAGCAGGCAAAAAAACCTGAAATAATGCGCCTTGTCCCGGTTTACTATGGACATTTATCCATCCTTGATGTTGTTTGACAATTTCGTTTACAGCGGAGAGGCCAAGCCCTAACCCCTTTCTAGGCATCTTCGTACTGAAAAACGGTTCAAAGATATGCGTAATAATATCTTTTTCTATACCAACTCCAGTATCCGCAACCGATAGGCATACAAACTCCCCAGTATAGGCACATTCATTTAACTCCACATAACCTTCATCTATATATATATTCTCAGTACTGATCGTGAGTTGTCCCCCCTTCGGCATGGCATCCCTGGCATTGACCACTAAATCCATAATCATCTGCTCAATATTCTCAGCATCGGCTCGAACAATCCATATGTCAGGCTCTAAGTATTTGATAATATCAATATCATCACCAATGAGGCGTTTGACCATTTTTGTTATATGATAAATTGACTCGTTAATATTCAAAGGGACGAATTCAATATGCTTCCTATGGCTGAAGAGAAGCAACTGACGAATAAGATCAGACGCACGCAAAGAAGAATGTTCAATCTGTTTTAGATTCCTGTATAGAGGATCTGTTTTTTTAATCTTCATCAACGCCAGATCAGTATATCCCTGGATTGTAGTCAGTAAATTGTTAAAGTCATGGGCTATTCCTCCAGCCAAGAGACCAACCACCTCCATTTTTTGCTCTTGAAGGAGTTGAGTCTGTATTCTTTCCCCCTCTTTTTCCGCCTGCTTTTTCTCTGTAATGTCACTTACAATAACAAGTCGAGCATCTCCTTGACTGAAGGTAATCCCAAGAGATACTGTTTCAACATCGATTATGCTTCCATCTTTCTTTCTGTGTCTCCATATGCTCGGATGTCTATCTGCTGGGGCAAGTTTCGATATTGCTTTAAGCACCTTAAATGGGTCTTCAGGTGGCCAAATATCTTTAATTGTCATACTAAGAAATTCATTCCGAGAAAAACCGTAATGTTGGATTGCTGCATCATTAACAGCAATGAACTTGAGAGTTTTAATATCATAGACCCACATTGGTTGAGGGTTGCTTTCAAACAGGAGCCGATATCGGGCTTCGGAATCCTTTAAGACCTTCTCCGTTAACTTTTCTTTTGTTCTATCACGGATTATTCCCTGGTATCCCAAAATTGTGCCATTACTGCTCTTTCGTACAGTTGATGTGAGTAAACAGTCCATCTTTATCCCATCTTTCTTGCGAAATTTCACCTCATAATCTCTAACAACCCCTTTTTTCTCTATCTTTTTTTGAAGCTCCAGCCGGTCATCAGGATTTACATAAATTTTTAGGATATCAAGCCCGATCATCTCTTTCCTTGTATAGCCAAATAGTTTCAAGGTTGGTTGGTTGACATCGATAAACGGCCCTTCTCTGTCGGTAATATAAATCGCGTCCCCGGATTCCTCGAAAAGATTAAATAATTCTTTAAATTCTTCTACCTCCTTGATAAGTCGTGCTTTTGTTAGCTCTAGTTCATTTATATGCTCGCGCAATTTTGCGATCTCACTAATGAGTTGCTCTTTCGTATTGCCTTTTCCCTCCATTTCCCACCTCCTGAAAAAGAAAGGATTTCCTCAACCCATTACTATACCTTGTTGATATATAAGGCTTTCACTTCTTTGTCAACTATAATCTCAAAGAGTGGGTGTAAAACAGTATGACGCATTATGGTCTCCTATCACCTATGGTAAAAAACTCACGGTCATCCCAATGAAAGGGAAAACGAATAATATGTTTGGTATCCTCATTAACAAACCGTATATGAAATTCCTTGCATCAAATAGAAATATCTAGTAAATTGTCAATGGAGAAGAAAGGAGTTCAATTTACATATCCTTTTTTTCTAAGGGTTAATAAATGTATCTTTCATCCCCATGTGAATGCGCTGGGTTTTTGAGATTAAAAAGTGAGGAGAGTTGTGAAGAAGATTGAGGTCGGTTTAGTGGGTTTTGGGACGATAGGGACAGGAACGGTAAAGATTCTTCAAGAGAATAAAGAGGCGATTGAGGGCCGTCTGGGTGCGACTATTGTCTTGAAGAGGATAGCTGATTTGGATATCACAACAGACAGAGGGATTGAGATAGACAAAAGGATTTTAACCACCGATGTGACCGAATTAATCAACGATCCTGATATTTCTATTCTCATTGAACTGATCGGCGGATATAACGAAACAAAAGAGATTATTTTACAAGCGATTAAAAAGAAGAAGCATATTGTAACCGCCAACAAGGCCCTCTTAGCGATTCATGGTAAAGAGATATTCAAAAAGGCTCATAAAGAAGGGGTGGATATCGGTTTTGAGGCAAGTGTCGGCGGTGGTATCCCAATTATTCACTCCATTAAAGAGGGTTTGGCAGCCAATAATATAAAGGTCATATTCGGAATCTTAAACGGCACTTGCAACTATATTCTTTCAGAGATGACAAGTCGAAACAAAGATTTTAAGGATGTGTTAAAGGATGCCCAGAATAAGGGGTATGCAGAAGCAGATCCCACTTTGGATATTGAAGGGATAGACTCTGCTCATAAATTGGCTATATTACTCACTTTATCTTATGGAATTAATGTGGATCTAGAGGACATTTATACAGAGGGGATTTCCAGAATCACCCCCTTAGATATAGAATTTGCAAAAGAACTTGGCTATACGGCGAAGCTTCTAGCTATAGCAAAGGAAGAGAACAACCTGATCCAGGCACGTATTCACCCTACCCTAGTTCCGAATTGTCACCTTCTTTCAATGGTCAATGGGGTATACAACGCAATATTTATTAATGGAGATGCGGTGGGTTCTACCATGTTTTATGGAAAAGGGGCAGGGATGATGCCTACAGGAAGTGCTGTAGTCAGCGATATAGTTGAGTTATGCCGTAATATTATAAAGGGTTCCTCCAAAAGGGTACCCTCTCTCTCCTTTCAGTATGAAAATATGAAAGAACAAAATATTAAAGCTATTGATGATACTGTAAACCGGTATTATCTGAGATTTTCTGCTAAAGACAGGCCGGGAGTCCTCTCAAAGATCTCGGGCATCCTGGGTAATTTGGGAATAAGTATCTCTTCAGTTATACAAAAAGGCAGGGAGATAGAAGGTGCTGTGCCGATCTTAATGCTAACCCATGAGGCCAAAGAGGCCAATGTTCAAAAGGCATTAAGAAAGATAGATAATCTCCCAATAACTCTTGATAAAACAGTTTTGATCAGGATAGAGGATGGTAGCTCAACATCACATGGCTGTCCCTTTCAGGAAATTTAACCATTCTATAAGGGGAGAGTCTCCATGAAGTATATTATATTAATTGGTGATGGAATGGCTGATGATCCTGTAGAAGAACTAGGAGGCAAAACCCCCCTAGAAGTGGCTGATTTACAAAACTTAAATCGAATCGCTCAGATTGGAAAACTTGGTATGGTAAGAACCATACCAAGGGGATTCACTCCTGGCAGCGATATTGCAAACCTCTCAATACTGGGATACGATCCCCAAGAGTATTACACAGGAAGGGCACCTCTAGAAGCTGCCAGTATCGGCATACAACTCAAACAAGAAGATCTTGCCTTTAGGTGTAATTTGGTAACTCTCACAGTCAAAGGTGGCGATACATATATGGATGATTTCAGTGCAGGTCATATATCTACGAAAGAGGCTGAAGAGATCATCAATGAGATCGATCATAAACTTGGCAATGAAGATATCACGTTTTTCTCTGGGGTGAGTTATCGTCACATCATGACCTTAAAAGATGGAAACGACTCATTGAAGACAACGCCTCCCCATGATATCTCTCATAAGATTATCAATCCATACTTGCCAAAAGGCAAAGGTAAAGAGCAGATAATACAGCTAATGAATGATTCGAAAGCGATCCTTGATAACCATTATATTAATAAAAGGCGGACAAAAGACCTCAAGAAACCAGCAAACTCTATATGGCTCTGGGGGCAGGGCAGAGCACCGAATATGCCGACTCTAATGGAAAGTTATGGCATTAAGGGATCTGTAATCTCCGCTGTTGATCTGATCAAAGGGATAGGTATCTATGCAGGGTTGGAAGTCATTGAGGTACCAGGTGCAACCGGATACTTGGATACAAACTACCAAGGAAAAGCAAAGTACGCCCTCAGAGAGCTTAAAGATAAAGATTTTGTATATGTACACGTAGAGGCCCCGGATGAGGCTTCTCACAGCGGCGATCTGAAGAACAAGATTACGGCCATTGAGCGTTTTGATAATGAGGTTATCGGAACCGTTCTCGATGGAATAGGCAGATTTCATGAATATCGGATAATGGTGTTGCCAGACCATGCAACCCCTTTAAAGGTAATGACGCATACGTGCAACCCTGTTCCGTTTGTTGTTTTCTCATCCAATGATAAAGGCCCTGTCCCTTCAAAGGGTATTGGGTTTAATGAGAAGTCAGCAAAAATGAGTCGAATATCCATTGAGGATGGGCATACACTTCTGTCCTTTTTCTTGGAGGGAAAAGTATAGATTTGATAATCAAGATTGATCACTCTTCGAAGACCCATCAATTGGCGTGATTATTCTTACGCTGATGAGTTGACAAAACAGAGAAGTTGAGTTACATTATATGTAACTGTTTAGCTTTTTCACAAGTATCGTTGAACCTTGCTGATAGTTTTCTATTTTATACTGTTAAAATGATAAAATTATGTAAAAAAAAATGGAGGATAAAGAAATGAAAGAACAAGTAGAGGAAGTATTGAAAGAGATAAGGCCCGGTTTGCAGGCAGATGGAGGAGATATAGAGTTGATAGATGTAAATGATGGGGTAGTGAAAGTCAGACTTATGGGGGCTTGCGGCTCATGCCCTATGTCTCAGATGACTTTGAAAATGGGGGTTGAGAAGTCTTTACAAGAAAAGATTCCAGAGATCAAGGAAGTTGTTGCTATCTAGTGTCTGTTCAGAAATGAACAATCTTGTTCAATGTTGTTGCCAGGCCTATGTTTTAACTGACTGTCAAAAAAATAATCAGGGGAAGAAACAGGGCAATCCAAACAGTTTTGCTTTCTCTTACAGTAGTTTTTTCCCAAGTATACGATTAAGGCATGGTATTCATTATATAACCTTTCATCCTTAGGCAGGTTTTTCATAAAAAAATCCTGGGTTTCATAGTAGCCTGCATTTGCAGATACTAGGTTATGACGCGAGAAAACCCTTTTTGTATACGCGTCTATCACGAAGATGGGTTTATGCCCAGCATACAGGAGGATACTATCGGCTGTTTCTGGGCCTATACCATTAACACTCAATAGCTTCTCCCTAAGTGACTCCACCTCTTCTGAAAACATAATGGAAAGATCACCTTTGAATTCCCCAAACAAAAAGGAGATAAAACTCTTCAGTCTTTTGGCTTTCATATTGTAATATCCTGATGACCTGATTGCCTTTGCCAGTAAAGATTCTTCTATATTAAACAACCCTTCAGGAGTAAGCAATCTATCCTCTTTCAGCTTTGCAATCGCCTTTTCAACATTTTCCCATGAAGTATTCTGTGTAAGTATTGCCCCTACAATAACCTCAAAAGGGCTATCCGCAGGCCACCAACTCTGTGGCCCAAAGGAATCGTATAGCCTTTGATATATGAGCATCAACTCTCTTGCTTTTTTTTTCATGACATAGCAATTCACATATCTTGAAAAAACTCCCCTTGCGTTATCAAAACCGCTTTTGGGCATTTATAATCATTTGAGCTCTTCTTAGAAAGGTTGTATAAAAGACAACTGCTATACAACACAGATTGTGTTAGAACGAATAAAAAGAAGACAAAAAAAAGAAAATGGGGAGCTTTTATATGGAGATTAATCCAAATTTTCTAAAAGTATCTTATGATTTATTAAGGATATCCTATTGATTTTACTCTTAAATACTTTTTGCTCTCCAAAGATATTCTTGATAAACACTTCCCCATCCTCAGGCTCTATAATGTCTACACTTTCCAATACAAGTTCTTCCTTCCCGTCTTTTAACAAATATACATTTGCTTCACACATTATTCATAACCCCCTTCAGTTTTTCGGTTATTAATTCTTCTACTAAATGAGGTAAAGGCTCTGTATTAACACCTATAATCTCTATCTTTTCCTGTAAAAGAGGCAGAAGGAATTTTTTAGCGGGGCTCGAAGCAACTGCTTCTGCCATCTTCGGTGTAAGTTCACCCATCATTGAATTTGCAATGACAACTCCAATGGATCCGATAATTATATCAACTGATGAGACGGTTCTCATTATTGCATTCTCGCCCGTTGCTCCCTTATTTGCCTTAGCTCTCATCATAGCTGAGGTAGCAATTGAATTTGTTCCCAATGCAATTATCTCAATCTTCTCTTGAAATTCCTCTTTCAATCTCTTGATTAGGGTACTCCCTATTCCTCCACCCTGACCATCTATAACACATACACGCATTAAACGAATCCTCTATAGCTGTTTAGTATATGCCTATATTAAATAAAGATTTATTGACTTCCTTCAGCAAAAAATCGGTCACCTCAAAGGCAGTCACATTAATGTCCATTCAAAACTCTCTAGTGATTGAGCATTAAGAAAGAACAGTATTAATCATTTGCATAAGACAGTCAAAAATGTATCTTGCTAAGACTCACAACCAAGAAATAATCTCCTGCGCTTTTATAACGCTCACTACTCTGTTCAAACAGTTGCACGCTTTATAAAGTGTGACCGCCTTTGATGAGTTCAGTCATTAGCCATTTAAAAAAATCAAGGGTACCAGATGGTTTCCAATTGAGAAAAGAAGAATTCCCCGCAAAATAAATACAACTATTCCAATTCTCTTTACTAGGATATCATTAGGGACAAGAAAAGTCAAATGAAAAGAAATACATACAGATAGCACGATAAAAGGGAAGATTATTAATCCCCTTGCTGCGAGATCCTATGAGTTGAAAAAGTATTGAAAGTCTCAGCGGAAACCCCTAGCCTGTCTAGTGCACGCAGACATGAGTGCTAAGAATGCAGGACAATCGTATTGTGGGGAGTCTCAGAAGGATATTGCTGATTGTAAAAGGGTTTATCTGGCCATTTGACTTATCGTAAACTGATACTCAATCTGCATTTTTTAAATACTTTGCCTGCCTTTTCTTCGATTGGATTTCATCTTTCTATTGCCCTGTGTATGAGCGACGTTCACGGGGACAAGCTTGCTTGGCCTTGTAGGCATCTGCTCTATCTGTTTGTTGGCCAGAGCGTAGCGGAGGCCAACAAACAAATCTTTGATCCGCGGGGCATTGGCGCTCCGCTTAGCGGAGCGCCAATTGGTAAATAGTCCTAGGAAAGAATCAGATACATATTCTTAGATGTTAACTTTGATATACGCGTAGATGGTAGCATAGAGAAAGTTCCTGAGCTGGTGGCTATCGGATTTGCCGAAACAGGACAAAAACTGGATTTCGGTTTCCAGACAGGGGATAAGGAATCGGCATCTCCCTGGCGAGAGTTTTTCAAGAATCTGAAGGGAAGAGTTTAGATGGCAGCAAGACTTCCCATCTGCTGTCAAGTAACTGTATAACCCTATAAAGGGGTGTCTGACGTTTTTTATCTGTCCTGAGGAAAAGAATGGTCTCTTTGAGAACTACAAAGATCATTGAACATCTTAACAAGGAATTCAAACGCAGAACGAAACCTATGGAGATAGTTGCCGGAGAGAACCCCTGCTATACTCTACAGCTTTTATCAGCTTAAAGATGGAATTGCATTGGAGATCAAACCCTATTGGAAAGTGTGTATGAACCTGCCCCTCCTTAAAGTATTGGAAAATAATAAATCTACTCAAAAATATTGACAGTACCTTCTAATTCTTGAGAAGTTATCAGACCAGAAAAAAATATAAAAATATGACTTGTTAAGGAAAAGTTTTTATGATAATTGGATTTTAATCATGTAATCATTTGTTCAGTCGAAACCTAGTGGGAAAAAACAAGAACCAACAATGAGCGTGTATACATCCCCGATTTTTCCACAATTAAAGGAGGAACTTCGACATGAAATTTTCAACAGCTTTGAAAATGTTTATTTTAGTACTCATGTGTATATACTTAACTACAGCAAGTCATGCGCAAGACAAGAGAGTCAGGATGTTTTTTGGGCTATCATTCCCTAGTGGAGGTGGAGTCTCTTTGCAACAATGGCAGGAGTGGGAGCATACCCTTCTCGCTAAACAATTAGTAGGTTTTAATGTTTAGAGTCCATAGGGTATTATAAAGGTCAGCCCGAGCGGTCCAAAGTAGTTACGGTCATTGTGTTAAAGGATGACAAGTAGAGCATGAATAAGATCAAATCTATTGCTCTGGACTATGCGAATAAGTTCGGTCAGGATTCTGTGCTGGTAGTAACGACTGATGCGGAAGCCATTTTAATAAAAAGCCTTAATTATATAGTCGGAAGCCAACATACAGCGATATTGGCTGAAAGGAAGTAATACGAGCTCAAGCTTGTATATACAGCCTGAATATGAAAGTAGTATGTAAACATGCTGCAATAACCCCTGTCGTGAGTGTGATTGGTCATCGTGTGTCGGCTAAGCCTAACACACAAAGGATTAGTTCCGAGTTGAGGAACTAGAACTCGTGACTAATCCATGGTTCAACACAAAAAAACGGAGTCACCCATTAAAGGGCTTGTCAAGAGTAAAAACACCTCTCCATTGAAAAAAAAACACTTTTTTTCGCTTGGCAACTACGTCGGCACGGCTCGCCCTCGATTCCCATCCATGTCCACATCCGCTATTTCGATATTATAGGTTGGCGGTCAGTTTAGACTGATCGCGCGCCAGTCACTCATCAGGATCTAGGTCAATGAGGGCGGAAGAGGCCATATTAATCATTGCGCAGCGTAGAGACCGAAAGCGTCTCGTAGCCAAGCAACCCTCTCTTTAAATCTCACGACCCATGGTCCGCTTTCGGACTCCAGAAAATCGTCGCCGCTATGCTGTGTCCAATGGGATGTATCACAAATCTTATAGTTATTAGCCAACCCCTTTTTAGCTCGCGACATAGGCGAATCAGGATGTTAAACGATTACCGTCTCATTATTTTGGTGCAGCAGATTCCAATCAGGTCTGATGGATTTAAACCAACCCCGTTATCGGTTCCCTGCTGCACGCTGCTTCATTATCTGAATAATTTTTTATCATAGGGCACTTTATCTCGCATGACGTAATAGGAACTTCCTGCTAGTTTGTTACTCAACGCCTTAATAGCAACTATTCTATTCTTCTTGGCTTTTTTGCGTTTATAGAAACTCTGA
>JAXHVA010000133.1:0-9885 GCA_034189035.1 Thermodesulfobacteriota bacterium | reverse complement strand
CCATAACGGCGTGTTGCTACCCATTAGTCTAGTATGCCCGACAAGCCGGACTGGTTTTTCAGTTTGATTTGTTTCGGGTGTGCTAAGCAAAACTATAGCGTCATAAAAGACGATACTGTCAGGATTCACCTGGGCAGCTTTGATAGAGATTTTGTTGGTACTGGCCTTGACCCGGCATACAAAAAACTTTTTTCCTCCTGCCAGGTATAAAATTGCCTTTGGCATTGGTATCCTCGATCCATAACTCCAGTTGGGCCGGGGGAGAGTACCCGGCTTACAAAGGGGCGTTCAGCTCCCTTACTTTTTATCATAAGGACAAATTGTTTGCGGCATGGTTTGTGACTCCTTGAATTAATCAGTCATTACGAACCATGCCGCTCAGTACATTACTGATAATATATCAAGTAAAATTATCTAATTATTCTCCTTTTTTTGACCTTTTTTGATGCATACATGCAATTCTCTAACCTGAATTACTGTATTTACTATACTTTTCCACATAGGCAACCTCCTAACTTCCGGTATTGTTTATGTTTGGGGAAATTAAATATATACCTTTTCGCCAGGTCGTTGTCTATATTTAATTGTGGAAATGATGCATAAATCTTATAGCTGTTACCCGCATTCCTACAATTACTACTACTGATATCAATACCCAGTGTATGAATTGTATTTAGTCATTATAGAAAAACCAAACCCAATAAAGCGAATCTGGTATTATAGATTGAAGACTTGACAGAGAGATATTTATAGCATATTTATTAATCGATTGGCCATCTTAATGTGTTATGGAATGAGGTAAAATCCCTAAAGAGAAGAGGAGGGTGAAATGGCTGTATGGAATACAAAGATGGAAAAGTTAGCTGATGATGTTTATGCCTATATTCAGGCAGAAGGAACATGGTTTGTCAGTAATGCAGGGCTTATTAAAGGCACGCAGGATGCAATTGTAATCGATTCTTTATCGAATAAGGATATGGTTCAGGGTTTTATTCATGAGATAGAGAAGGTCACTGACAGACCAGTCAAGTTTCTGATCAATACCCATAGCCATGGTGATCATATATGGACTAATCACTACTTTTCTGAGGCAAAGACTATATGCCACTCGAAATGCAGAGAGAAAACGAATGAGGATATTCAAACAGACCCAAGATCTTATGAGGCCGTATTTCCAGGATTGCTTTTAGATGGGGCCAAAGTCACTTTGCAGGATGTTACCTTTGAAAAGAGACTCACACTGTATCAGGATGATCGGAAGATTGAGTTGATTTATCCAGGCCCTTCACACACGACCGGTGATGTCTTCATATACCTACCCAATGAGAGAATCGTTTTCTGTGGAGATTTGCTCTTCTACCAATGTACCCCTCTTGCTTTCATGGGGTATATCCAGGGCTGGATTATTACCCTGGAATTTTTGGCAAATCTGGAAGCAGATATATATGTGCCTGGTCATGGCCCAATCACGAACAAGCAGGGGGTTAAAGAGAGCCAGGAGTATCTGATCCATATAACTGAAGAGGCGAAAATACACTTCGATGCAGGGATGAGTGAGTTAGAAGCTGCAAAGGATATGAATCTGGGTAAATTTACAAAATGGGCAGACCCTGAAAGGATTGTGCTCAATGTAAAGCGACTTTACAGTGAATTTAGGGGGGAAGAGCCGGCTATACCCCTGGATATAGCGGATATTTTATCCGAAATGACTCAAATGGTAAAAGGAGAATAGAGATGAAACTCGTAACTTTTGAGGTGAAGACCTCTTTGGGGGTGTTCGATAGGATTGGGGCGATCATTGAGGATAAGATCGTGGACCTTACACTTGGATATGCTACGTATATCGCAGAGGTCGACAAACAAGACAAGGCCCTTGATATAGCAAATGCCCTTGTACCGCCTTCTATGCTCGATTTCCTTGACGGCGGACAAGGGGCGATGGACGCAGCAAGAAAGACGGTCGAGTACATTTCGGGAATTATCTCCCAATGGAAAGAGATCGAGGCCCCCAATAGAGGGAAAGTGGTATACATGAAAGGCATGGTAAGGCTCAAGGCGCCTTTGCCAAACCCCAGGTTGATGGTAGATTTTTCTACATTCGAGGCTCATATAAAGATGGGCTGCGTAAAAATGGGAGTGGAAATCCCCAAAGAATGGTATGAAATTCCCATCGGATACAAGATAAACCTTTGTTCTATAATAGGTACACAGGAGTCTATTTTATGGCCTTCATTTACGCAGAGATTTGATTATGAACTCGAGCTTGCCATTTGTATTGGCAAAAAAGGCAAGGACATACCAGAGGAAAAGGCCTACGAATATGTGGCAGGCTATAGTGTGGTTAATGATATGAGTGCCAGAGACATCGAGATAAAAGAGATCCTCACTATGCCGCTAGGACCAATTAAAGGCAAGGACTTTGATACAGGAACGGTAATGGGCCCATGCCTGACAACGCATGATGAGATAAAAGACCCACATAATCTGAAGATGACTGCAAAGGTCAATGGTGAACTCTGGTCCATGGCCAATACAAAGGATATGTATTGGAAGATCCCCAGGCTTATCTCTCATCTGTCAAAAGACCAGACACTCTATCCGGGGTGTATGTTCCTTTCTGGAACTCCTGGCGAGGGGTGTGGGATGCATTTTGACAGATGGCTGAAACCCGGTGACACTGTTGAACTTGAGATAGAGAATATAGGTATTATAAGAAATCAGGTAGTAAAGGAGGAATCTTTGTAAAGCCCGTTGGGATAAAATTAATAAATTTTATGTCGGAAAGGAGATAGATATGGCAACTGCTGAAAAGATTAAATCAAGCCGGAGGTTTGATACATGCCCAGTAACAGAGACATCTTCAGGGATTCCTGTAAAAGAGGTTTATGGGCCACAGGATTTGGAACACATTGATTATTTGAGCGACATTGCAAACCCTGGTGAATATCCTTTCACAAGGGGTATATGGAAGAACATGTATCGTGGGAAATTATGGACAAGAAGGGTTTTTACAGGATTGGGTTCAACAGCGGACACGAATAAGAGATATAAGTATCTGCTGGAGAAAGGGGCCTCAGGGCTATACTGTTTCGGCGATACAATCACTCATCAGGGGATTGACCCGGACCATCCTCTTGCTGAAGGCTATGCAGGTGTCAGTGGTGTCTCTTTGGTTTGTCTACAGGATATGTATGACCTTTTTGATGGTATATCTTTAGAGGATGTAAGCGTCTCTTTTAATAACCCTTCAATGGCAGCAGCAGTCGTGTATGCAGCTTTTGTTGCCTATGCAGAAGAGATGGGATACGATCTCACAAAGATCAGCGGTTCTATACTTAATGAACCGATACATTTGGTTTACAGTATGTATGAGACAAATGCAAAGCCACTAGACCTCGCTGCAAAATTGGCAACCGATGTTATTGAGTATTCTATAAAAAACACCCCGAGATGGCATCCGATTGCTCCCAATGCTTACGATATGCATGAAAAAGGAGCAAATGCCATACAGGAAATGGCATTTACCATCTCTATAATGGAAGAGTACATCCGGAGAATGATAAACAGAGGATATCATATAGATGAGTTTGCAAAGAGGGTCAATGTCTTTGGATGTGCTTGTGATATCGACTTCTTTGAAGAGGTCTGTAAATTCAGGGCAGCTAGAAGGGTATGGGCCAAATTGATAAAGGATAAATACGGCGCACAGAAACCCGAGTCCAGCAGGTTATATCTCTCTGTTCACACCTCAGGTAATTCTCTCACTGTACAACAACCTGTAAACAATGTGGCACGGGTAACTCTCCAATCCCTTGCCTGTGTACTGGGTGGGCTGCAGTCTTTTGATCCCGCAGGATACGATGAAGGCTATTATATCCTTACCGAACACTCGGCTTTAACCTCTCTCAATATCCACAATATACTTGCCTATGAATCGAGGGTAGCAAGTGTAGCAGATCCACTAGCAGGGTCGTATTTCATAGAGTCACTTACAAAGAGTATGGAAGAGAAGATGTTCAATATTATCAACAATATAGATGATATGGGCGGTGCGATTAAGGCAACTGAGTCAGGTTGGATCGGCTCAGAGCTGGAGAACGAACTCATCAAAGAACAAAAGGAGATAGAAGAAAAGGAAAGGATTATAGTCGGAATGAATGAATTTGTGATCCCAAAGGAAGAGGAAGTCCCAATAAAGGTGGGCAGAGATAGACCTCTCGATGAACAGATTACAACCTCAAAGAAGAGAGAAGATGAGGTCAAAAGAATCAGGGATAAGAGGGACAAAAAGAAGGTAAAGGATTCATTGGAAGATTTGAGAGCACAAGCTAAAAAGGGCGAGGGCCATAACCTGATTCCATTGATGAAGGAATCATTAAAAGCAAAAGCAACCCTGGGGGAGATATTAGGTGTGATTCGTGAGGCAAATGGTGCAAGTTATGATCCGTATGGTGTTTTACAGTATTCCCTTTAATTGGGCACTTAAACTGAAATATCAAAAGCTGCCGCTTTTGGATTAGGAAAGGAGTGATTTATGATAGAGAATTCCAAAAGGAAGATTAAGGTAGTTGTAGCCATGCCTGGGCTGGATTGCCATGATAGAGGGATTGTATATTTAAGCCATGTGCTGAAAGAGGCTGGAATGGAAGTGGTTTATCTGGGTAAGTTCAATACTCCGGAGCATATCGTCAATACTGCGATAGAAGAAGATGCTGATGTCATTGCTTTGAGTTACTTAAACGATCATCTGTATATGATATTTTTTCCAAAGGTTGTTTCATTGCTGAAAGAGAGAGGGTGCGATGATATTTGCGTCATCGCTGGCGGAAGGATTATAGTGGAAGACAGGCCTGCTCTAAGAGAATACGGTATAACCGGATTTTTTGGACAGAGTACACCCACCCAAGAGATGGTTCAGCATATTGAAGAGCGGGTAAAAAGGGAGAGGAGGAAATAGATGTAAACGAGCTGTTGCCCGAATGACAAATCCCTTTGAGAAGTCATAAAAATGAAAATCAAGAGGACGTTTTCATATATTAAACATTACGAAGTGTTCCGATATGCTTTTCCCATTCGACATTGTATATTAAGCCGCTATTTCGAGGCCTTTTCCAAAGGAGAAAATACAATGATTATGACCTTTGACATCGATTAATTAATGGGCTCCGGTTAGGAGTGCCGGTGCGTAGTAACGGTTATCGATATGCATCTGCATTTCGTGAACTTCATGCAGAGAACGGATGGGTTTTATACTCACGACGAAACCACAGGGCTTCTTCAAACGATGAAAAACGGCAATATTGTTAAAAACATAATCTTCGGGCTACCGGTCGAGAAAAAGTGGGAGTATTTCGAGCTAGTTGAACCTTCCTACTATCTTGATAACAATTCGAAATGCACATATTTTGCTTCGACGGATAAGATTTTCGCTTATCAATATAAAAGTCTCAAGGAAGAGGATAAAGCGTTAATTGCGCCGACTATTAATGGATTCGGTCCCACTAATTTGAGCGCAATCGAGTACATTAAAGAACTCTGGAGAAAACATCCATTCTGGAAGGGGGTAGGCGAAGTCCTGTTCAGGCATGATGACCTAACCGACCTTACAATTGGGGAGACGGCACGATGCAACCATCCCGCCATGGCCCCTATCTACAGATTCTGTGTTGAAGAACAAATACCTATCAACATTCACCAAAACAGTAATCTATCGTCAGCAGTATCAAGCCTATTACTCCTGACAGGTACGTTTACATACACAAACTGGAAGAAGTACTGTCCAATTCCAAATACAAAGACCTGAAGATCATCTGGGCGCATTGCGGTGTATCGAGAAGGGTTCAGCGGACTATTACATAAGGGTTGCCGATATGATGGAGAAGTATCCGAATCTGATGGTCGATTTATTATGGGTAGCCTATGAGAGTGCCATATGCTATCCGAAAAAAACCCCCGATGATTTTACCGACTATCTCATCCCGAAGGAGGAATGGATCCATGAAGTGATCCTTGCCAATGACAATCAGGATAGAATCATACTTGGCAGTGATCTTTGCGGTCACTTTCCCACTTTTCAAAATCCATACTATCACGACTGTGTGATGGTATGGTATAATATTCTGCTGGATAAACTTGCAGAATTTGATGATGTTCAAAGAAAATCACTTACAAAAACGCAGGCAGGCTGTATTTTGGCACGGAATAAGGGAGGTCTGATTAGAAAGCAGACATGCGAAGATCCGAAGGAAGGAACTCCTACAATCCAGCGGGGGAACCTCACCTCAAAATCCAAAAGCCAATATGTATTGTCCTTTATAAAAGAGCAATAGAGGTTTTACATTTTTCAAAGCAGCCATTTAAGGGAGTAAACAAAATTTTTTGAATCAAATCCGTTAAAACTAATAACAATAGAGCTCCATCACAAGGATTGACTGTTCCGCATACACCAGTTTTATCAAATGTCATAGGGTATTCAACAGTTCTTTGTGGCCACGGAGGTGCTATCCTCTTGTTACAGTATTTTCTCGCCTAAAAGATGCTTCGTCGTAATAAAGAGATTCTATGTCATCATTAGGGAGAGCTTCATTTAATTTATTTTTAAAGGCCGCTCTTTTTTCAAAGTCATCGCCAGTTGGCGTTTTACATTGCTGTTGCAAGGAAAAGCCTAACTTTTTAAATAGTCATTGGCAGTGTATTACTTTTAAATCGAAATTGTAGTGGGTTTTAAGGTGATAAGAGAGAGTTTACCATCCCATCAGGCGTTATCATAATCACTGTCTTTTGGATCGTTAGACTCCCATAAAGACAATAACTATATTAAATTGTTTCACCCTATGCTTTATAGCACAGGTGAACCCTACATTCAAAGTAAAGGAGAATAGATAATGGGATATGCAACAGAGGCAGTTGCTATACATAAAAAAAACCACAGTAACCAGAACATGCAATGCTCGATTATTCTATTTACCTGTTTTTTATTTCTATTATTGGCCTATGGGACAGTCCGGGCGCAATCAGAATGGCCTTATATTGTACGCTCCAAAGACGGCACTCCAATTTCTTATGAAATCCATGGAAAAGGAGAGCCGACACTTATTTTCGTTCATGGTTGGAGCTGCGATGCTCGTTATTGGCGTGCACAGCTATCACATTTCTCTAAAAATCATCGTATTATCGTGCTTGACCTTGCTGGTCATGGCCACTCAGGTTTGACACGTTCACAATACAGCATGAAGGCTTTCGGAGAGGATGTTCAGGTTGTGACAGAAGCAACAGACAGCCATAGCGTTATTCTGATAGGACATTCTATGGGTGGTTCAGTGATTGCTGAAGCTACCCGACTCATGCCAAGTCGTGTTCTAGGGCTAATAGGAATAGATACACTTGAAAACATAGAATACCCAATGACTCGCGAAAAGCTTGTAAATATGATTGCTCCTTTAGAGAAGGATTTTCGAACCGAGAGTCGGCATTTCATAAAGGATATGATTTTACCCCAATGCGATCCGCAGCTTCGCGAGTGGATTCTCTCCGATATATCTGCTGCACCACCAGCTGTCGCCTTAAGTGCTATGAAAGAAATGATGGAACAGTACATCACAGGGGAAGCAGCTAATATGTTTGGTAAAATTCATATTCCCGTCATAACCGTGAACGGAGATTTGTGGCCTATTAACTATGAGGCAAACCGACGACATATGGCTTTTTTCGATGCCATTGTTTTGAAGGAAGCGGATCATTTCTTAATGATGAATCGTCCAGAAGAATTTAACCGTGCATTGGAGAAAGCAATAGCTACAATTTTGAAAAAAACCATTAAATAAAAACACAGTTCAATACTCTTCTATTAGGAAATATATGGTTTCGAAACAGGGCATTCACCAGATCCCAAAAGCTTGGCAGCTTTTTGTTCAGTTGACACTCAGTGATGAGACTGTAGAAAATTATTTAAAATTTACAAAAGGACTCAAAACCTATATAAGTGATTATAGAAAAACTAGCCACTTCATTTTTTGCCAGATCCTTTTTGTTTGACATGTATTTAGTTAATGCATTATAATTAAACACTTGTATCAAGGAATAGGGTATGATAGGTATTTAATTAGGGTGAGATTGTCTAATATTTTCGTTCGCAATGGTCTGGGTAGATAAAAAGAGGGGGAAAGATGGCTTTGAAAAAGGCCGATCCAAAAGAAAGACGATCATGTATTCGTCTTCCGAAGAATACTAGAGTCGAATATCACGCATTAAAATACCCTTTAGACAATATGGATATTGAAGAAGCAACCGTTAAGAATATTGGTGGCGGAGGTTTGATGTTTGAATCAAACCGCATAATAGAAGTTGGGACAGTAATCCAGGTAGACATAACCTTACAGGGCTGGCACAAATTCAAACCAGGCTTCTTTAAGGTTCATGAAAGCTCCATATCAAGACCTGTTACAGCCATAGCTGAGGTTGTGAGAACAGAGGAAATTATAAAAGAAGAGAGGTATGAGATTGGTGTTAAGTTTATAAATATATATGAAGATGACTTGAAAGGACTCATTGAGTTTATGGATAAGAGCAGATGAATAAATAGAAACAAAAAAAGAGCGGAAATTTATAATGGATATAGATTTATATAATAGAATTAGGGTTGATATCCTTTATTTTACCTTCAGTTACTATAGTATTCTATGCTCTGTTCAAATGGAAGTTCATCGCAAAGATTACAGTCTTTTTAGGACCGTCAATAAGTATAGTCTATTCAGTATGGGGAAGGTGGGAATCAGCTTATGGGGACTTTTTTCGATTGCTCTCAATTGAGATCTCGTTAATTATTATCAATTTAGATGGTAACAAACCCCACAACTCGTTTTGTCTCCTTGGTTAAGGATATAGCAGAGGGTGAAGGAGACCTGACAAAGAAGCTGAAGGTTAAATACCATAGACGAAATGGATGAGTTGTCAATGTGGATTAATCTTCTTATGGATAATATTTAAGCTATTCTAACTTAAATTTTAACATCTACTCAGCAAATAGCTGTGGCCTCTAAAGAGATTGCAACTACCAGTAGACAAATAGCAAAAGGAACGGAGTCCCAAAAAGTCCAGACAACAGATGTAGTCACTGCAATAGAAGCGATAGCTTCTACAATTCTTGAGGTTGTAAAAAATGCAGGAAATGCATCTAATATTGGCTATTAAGCAATGGAATTTGCAGAGAAAAGTAGAGAGATTGTAGGCTAGACTATAAGAGGGATTGAGAAGGTTACAAATGCAGTTGAAGACTCTACTTCACGCATATCAGGACTGGATAATAAGGCTGAAGAGATTGGGGAAATCATCGAATTAGTAGATGATATAGCAGACGAGACAAACTTTCTGGCGTTAAACGCTTCAATAGAAGCAGCCAGGGAAGACGAACAAGGGAGAGGGTTTGCCGTTCTAGCAGATGAGGCAATAAAACTCGCTGAAAGAATTACTTCAGCTACAAAAGAGGTTGCTTCTACGATTGAAACGATTTAGATGGAAACAAATAGTATCGTTGATTCTATCAAAGCTGGGACTGATGATGTACAAAGGGGGGGGGGGTAGTTTAGTAAATCACTTGGGAGATGCTTTAAAAAAGATAATAGAATAGTCAAAGAAAATAACTGATTTGGTTGTTCAGATAGCCAATGCTGCTTCATAACAATCCAAGACAACAGAGGAGATATCGAAGAGTTTAGAAAGTATTTCTGTTATTACGCATCAAACTGCAATAAGTTCGCTGGAAGAATCCTTTCCAGGTAAAGGTCGTCTTAAAGCCAAGGATGAAGAGATCCACAGGTTGAAACAAGAGGTAAAGAAGGTACAGGAAGAACGCGATATAATAAAAAAAGCCCTGGTCTACTTTGTGGA
>JAXHVA010000132.1:0-9916 GCA_034189035.1 Thermodesulfobacteriota bacterium | reverse complement strand
AAAAAAGTGAGAGAACTTCGAATCAAAATTCAAAACGAGTTTCACAATCTCCAGACTAATCCAGATACCTCAAAAAAAATCAAGCAGGTGTATTCCTGGGACCCATATGAAAATACCTAACGGGAAATTACTGTATCCAAATGGTAATTCGTATAAAACGAGAAATAGGGATTTAAATTGAACACTTATAAAAAGGGGGCAGAAGCGACGATGGAGAATGAGAGAAGGAGATACATACGTTTTCCTGTTTCACTTAAGGTGGAAGCTTATGAAGAAAACAACATAAAGAGTACTGGAGTTATACAAGATTTCTCTCGAGATGGGTTAGGCGCAGTCTTTGATAATTGTGATCTTGATGTGAGTTCTTATATTACTATCGGCATCCAAAGACCAGGAAAAAAGGACATCTTTCATACAGCTGTAAAGGTCATGTGGAAAAGACAAGTTGATGATAAATGTACAATAGGTGCGAAATTGCATAATTTCTCATCTCATATAAAATCAGAAATTTTAGAACATGGCTATAATTATTGGATAGAGATAACTAAATTACTACCACTTAAAGGCGGTAGGTTTGTGAGGTAACTATACGAAACTATTGTCAGCTGTAACCTGACTACTCTCATAGGGAAATCTGAAAGTCATCGTCTCTAAATTCCTCAAGCGCCTGACTTTCAATATATTGCATGATGACTTCGTCTGTAACATTGCCTGAACTTGCAACAAAATAGCCCTTAACCTATAAATGTCATCCCCCTAAATTTCTTGCTGAGCCCTTTGAACCCTGATAGCATGTTACGAAAGATTTTCCCTTTCAACATCTGCATCAACTTACTTAACAAAATTTAGGGCGGAATCGATACGAAAATATGTGCATAGTCTTTTAAAACATGACCTTTCAATATCTGTGCATCATTAGCTTTTCATATTTCCCTAATGAGGGTACGAGTTCTCTGCGCAACCGGACCGTATAAAACTGGCTTTCGGTATTTGGTTATCCAGACCAAATGGTATTTTAAGTCGTAAACAGAATGAGAGGTTTTACAGTAATTTTGCATACCTCCATTATATGCTAAAGCCTTCGCCTGAAAGCAAGGTTTTTTCTCCCATTCCCTGAAGAGGGCAATAATTTTGTATAAGAAAATACTCAGCACCCAATTTCAACCCTTCATACGGGCCATCAGTTTCAACCGATTGTAAGACTCCAAAGAAAAATGTATCGACCGAAAAGGAACAAGAGAGTTATTATGAAAAAGCGGCTCTCTGACTATGTCCAGCCTTGACTCCTTAACTGCATCTTCCCAAATGGTTGTATGAGGGATAGGAGAATACTCGGAAAGTATCGGGCTTGCACCTACATCTTGAACAAATTTTATACTATCCTCCACTTCTTTCGGTTTTTGACCGGGGAGTCCGATCATTATATACACCCCTATTTGCTCAGGCAAAAAACCGGATGCTTTCAAGTTGAAGACTGTCTTTCTAAATTCTTCATTTGTGGTCTTGTTGCCGGTTAAAACCTGCCTGTCTTTATCCGATGTCTCAAACCCTAGCCGAATTGTCTTAAAACCAGCTACTTGCATTAATTCACAAAGCTCCTTTGCTAAAAAGCGAATATGTATTCCATTGGGAGTATGAAAATTACATGACACCTTTCGCTTTATCAGCTCTTTAAGAGTAAGCGCAATGTTCTCATACGGTTCTACCATCAGGGCATCATCATAAAATGCAAACTCCTTTATCCCATATCTCTGCGACCAAAATTGGATCTCTTCAGCCACACATATTGGGTCTCTTTGTCGAAATCCCTTATATATCATACCAGAAGCACAATACGTACATGAAAACGGACACCCCCTGGAAGTAAGTATGCACACATAATCCAGATTCGGTATAAGGTCAAACGCAGGATACGGATACGTTTCTAAATTCCTAACCTCGGGGAGGGAGTTTCTCACATTCCCTGTAAGTTCATTTACCAATCGTAAAGCCTCGATTTCCCCTTCTCCCTTTATCATGTAATCTGCCTTTGAATAACTCAAGGCATGAGAGTGACAGAGTGTAGCGTAAATTCCGCCAAGGACCACAGGAACTTCCGGGTAGACCTCTTTTACTATATCTATTGCTTTAAAAACACCAGGATACCAGTATGTCATCATAGAAGTCATCAAGACAACGCTTGGTCTGGGAATACTCATGAGTTGTTCTCGAAAAACACCAAAAGTAATACCGTATCTGCTGTATCTTTTGGGAATACCCTTCAAGCAGTATGGTTTTTTTATATTCTCCTTATGAAATCTGCCGGTTTTATATGATTTTCTTTTGGGAGGTGCAATACCAATTATATCCTTCATGTCTGGATGATGAATATTGAGGCAATCGATATAATGAACCCTGTATCCGTTTCTTCTGAAAAGACCGGCAATATAAAGCAGTCCTAATGGTTTGGCCCATAAATCGAAGGCAGCAAAGTCATATATCCATGGATTTATAAAGAGGATATCATGGGTTTTTTGATACACCATAACCTCATTGCTTTATGATACTTATTACTACCCCGACAAATAGCGTAACCATGCCGTAGATATGGTGTTTTGTTGATAAAAGCGAACGCAACATATGGGATAATAAGTTCTAATCTGTCTGAGTGTATTATTTTAATTATATACATAATGGCACTAATGACATCGAACCTCTCCCCTGTCAAGTATTTTTAAGGATAATTCTGATATATCACCAGGAGAGAAGGGCAAAATTTAGGATTGAAAAGAAAATATTAATCTGATAGATTCAAAGACAAAGACATCGATCCCCCTCGATACTCCCTGAGCAAGAAATTTTTAAGGGGTATAGATCAAACCTACAATGCCCTATTAAACTACAGCAAGGTAAATATGTGTATTATATAATGAGAGAGATGAAAGGAGACCTAATAATGAGCAACAATAAGCGCAACAAGAACCTGGAAAAACTGGAAGAGCTGAAGAGGAAGCGAGAACATATATTGCAGATGGGAGATCCAAAAGCCATAGAAAAGCGTCGTAAAAAAGCGCAGATGACAGCAAGGGAAAGAATAGACTATTTCTTTGACCCAGGAACCTTCGTTGAGATAGGAATGCACGTTAAGCATAGAACCACTGCTTTTGGTATGAATAAAAAAGAAATTCCAGCAGAGGGAGTTATCACAGGCTTTGGCAAGATAAGAGGTAAAAACGTTGTTGTTGCAAGTGAAGATTTCACAGCTATGGCAGGAACTTTCGGGGAGTATCATGGCAAGAAATTTACTCGTGCAATAGAATTTGCAAAAGACAATGGATGGCCGTTTGTCGGCATGAACGACTCTGGAGGCGCAAGACTTCAAGAGGGGATGGATACCCTCGAGAGCTACGGTTGGTTGTTTAAAGCCCAAATACTTGCATCCGGTATCATTCCACAGATCGCCTTGCTTATGGGGCCATGCTTGGGTGGGCAGGCATATCATCCGATAATGCAGGATTTCCTGATACAAACAAAGAACACAGGGTATATGGGGATAGCTGGGCCTGCCTTTGTAAAAACGCAAACCGGAGAAGAGATCAGCCTTGAGGATCTGTCCGGCTATAAAGCCCACGCTATCAAATCAGGACAGACTCACATCGTGGCAGAAGACGATAAAGATGCCCTCGATAAGACAAAGGAACTGCTGTCCTTATTCCCCTCAAATAATAAAGAAAAACCCCCTCGTATTGAGACAGGAGATAATCCTGAAAGAAAGATACCGGATCTGATTGACTTGCTGCCTGAAGAAACATATCAACCCTTTGACATGTTTGAAATAATCAAGAGGATAGTAGACGACGGCTATTTCTTTGAGACATTGGGGCTTCATGCAAGAAATGTCATAACAGGCTTTGGCCGTTTTAATGGTCGTACTGTAGGGATCGTTGCCAATCAGCCCTGGAATAAAGGGGGATGCCTGGACATTGATTCATCAGATAAATCTGCCAGATTTATAAGATTTTGTGATCTGTTTAACATCCCTTTGGTCACTCTTCACGACTGCCCCGGCTACTTAATAGGTTCAAAGCAGGATTGGGGAGGAATCTTGAGACATGGCGCCAAGTTGCTTTATGCCTGGGCAGATGCTACTGTTCCTTTAATTGCAGTGATGGTAAGGAAGTCATTTGCAGGCGCTCACTATGGCATGTTGGACAAAGCAATCGGCGCAGACTTTGTCTATGCCTGGCCTACTGCCCAGGTCACAATCGTTGGTGCTAAGACTGCTGCCAGTGTGATCTTTGCCAAGGAGATAAAAAATGCAGAAAACCCTGAAGATGTCCGTTCAAAGAGAATAGAGGAGTTTTCAGAACTCTATGAGAACCCTTACAAGGCTGCAGAACGAGGCTATGTTGACGATGTGATACTGCCCGAAGATACACGAGCCATAATAAATAAGACTCTGGATGCGCTTGAGAATAAGAAAGTCGCCAGACCATGGCGGAAGTATTCAAATATTAATCTTTAGTAACAATCTAGCTTTTTAAAAGAGTCGCTTCGACGACAATCAAATTTTGTCGTCGAAGCCTGCTGATAGCTTTATATTTCATGCCCCCATAATGATACAACCTTTAATTAATAAATAAACGAAATCAATTGACAGATTGATTAGCGGGGAATATGTGGCACCTCTTTGAGAGGCAGATGCTGTCCTTTCAGACTGCATTCGGTATGGATTGCGTAAATTCCTTTTCATTTTAGATGTCATTTGAACTCTCTGAATAAGAGACTTCCGTTTACACCTCCAAAGCCGAATGAATTTGACAGAGCCAACCTCACTTTTCTATTTTGCGCCACATTCGGGGTATAAGAAAGATCACACTCCGGATCCGCATTTTCATAATTTATGGTAGGTGGTATTATCCCATCATAGATCGATAAAGCAGTAAAGATGGCCTCTATACCTCCTGCTGCTCCCATCAAATGTCCGATCATCGACTTATTGGCAGTAATTGAAAGGTTGTATGCATGGTTTTTAAAAACTTTTTTGATCGCAAGTGTTTCTGACTTGTCATTGTATTGTGTTGAGGTGCCATGTGCATTAATCAGATCGACATCTTCTGGCCGAGCCTTCGCATCATCGATAGCTATCTGCATACATCTGGCCGTCTCTAAACCTTCTGGGTGAGGGCTTACGATATGATACGCATCGGAGGTCATTCCAAAACCAATGACCTCTGCGTATATCCGGGCACCTCGTCTAATGGCATGGTCTAACTCTTCTAAGACCAATAGTCCAGACCCCTCACTCAATATAAACCCATCTCTGTCTCTATCAAAAGGTCTGCTTGCCTTTTCAGGTTCGTCATTCCTTATTGAGAGGGCATGTATATTACATAGTGCAGATAAAATTAGTTGAGTTGTCACTGATTCAGCCCCACCAGCAATCATGATATCCGTATCACCCCGTTGGATCATCCTGAATGAACCGCCGATTGAGATTGTTCCTGCAGCACATGCATCCGCTGAACACGAATTCGGCCCGGTTGCTCCTATGTGAATAGCCACCTGGCTTGATGCAAGATTGGGGATAGCAGAGGGGATAAGGAAAGCTGACACTTTACTATGTCCTTTCTTTTGCAAGGTCTTCAATGCTCTTTCATATGCCGGGATGCCCCCCCATGTGGTACCGATATATACGCCTACCCTATCAGATCTCTTTTCCCTAAGTTTAAGTCCCGCATCCTCTATGGCCATCTTTGCAGTGGCAACAGCATACTGAATAAAGGTATCCATCCGCTTCGCAAACTTTGGATTAATAAAATTAAGAGGATCAAACTCATCAACTTCACCAGCAATCTGACATGGATAAGGCGATGGGTCAAATCGAGAAATCCTCTTTATCCCTGACTCTCCGTTTAATAGCCTATTCCAGTTTTTTTTAAGACCCACACCCAAAGGAGATATGACCCCTAATCCTGTTATAACCACCCTCCTTTTCAAATGGTAACCCCCCCTTTCACCTATTCATTCAGTTCACAGAAAAGATAACAATACCCTCCTTACTCTAATACTAAAAAGGGAAATCCCTTTCTCCAGCCCAATCGTATTCCAATCCATCGTTCATCCTCATTACACCGATAATCTCCGGAAAGGTAGCATCAGCCTCTAGGGCATCATAGACATAAGAAACCAGATTCTTATCGGGATCGTTAGCTGCATTTTGGAGGTTCTTAATCTTCTCTTTGAGGGTTTTGTGGTCTCTCTTTTTCTTAAAACTCACATAATCCTTGAGGTACTTCTCTACATCTGAAGTGTCAGGAGCAAATACATTAGGTCTGAAATCGTCTTCCGGCGGTATCTGGAAACGATTTACCCCTATGACCGTTCTCTGCCCATTTTCGACCTTTCTTTGGATATCTAAAAGTCCTTCTTTAAGCTGTTCATGAACCCAACCGCTATCCAGTACAGTCAACCATCCTCCCATCTCTTCGATCTGATGAACCATTGCCTCGATCTTTTCCTCCAGTTCACTGGTGAGCCACTCTACATAGTACGAACCTGCTAGGGGATCCGCAACTCTTGTTATGCCCGATTCATAACGGATAACCTGTTGCGTCCTAATGGCAAGTCTCACTGCCTCTTCAGTCGGGGTAGCCCATCCTTCGTCAAAAGAAGGAGTTTGAATACCCATACTGCCGCCAAAAACGGCAGCCAGGGTACCTAAAGTTCCCCGGGCAATATTAACCAAAGGCTGCTGACGCGTGAAGTTGGCCCCTGATACATCTACATGGAATCGAAGGCACATGGCCTTTGGATCTGTAGCCTTGAATTCTTCCTTCATAGTCCTCGCCCATATCCTCCTCGCTGCCCTTAATTTGGCTACTTCCTCAAAGAAATCCCTGTTAATACCGAGGACAGGGCTCAACCTGTTGCCTATGGTATTGATGTCCAGTCCTCTTCTTAGCATCTCTCTAATCAACTCATTTCGAATCGCGATCGTAAATGCGATCTCTTGAATCGCATTTCCACCGGCTTCCTGTAGATCATATGAACTGGTAAACCAGATATTCCACCTTGGAAAGTTTTTATAGGCATATTCACAGAAGTCGTTTCCCCATCTGGCCAATGTAGAAAAATCCCCCTTATTAACGAGCCAATCCATACGACTCGGAAATACAGAAGGCCCGTAATAGAATATTGCTCCACCTATGCCTCTCAGTTTGCTTATATCATATCCCTTTTTCTTTGCTGTAAGTATATAAGACTGCCATACATCCGGATAGAAGGCATCAGAAGAGAGGCTTAATTCATCTAGCGGCAGCCCCTCGCTCAAAACCTCAACATCTCTCAACGTGTGCAATGCAACACCACAGACACCCAACTGTCCTTCAGCCATAGGCTGATCCGGTTCAATACCGTAGAGTGTCGGCCCATCGAGTTCCCAATCAAGAGCACCGGCCCCTTGCTCTACCAAGAATTTACACCTCTCATTGAACTTAGCAGGTGTAGAAAGGCCCGATATCTCCCTGATATTCCAGAGTTTGCCCCTATACATAAGTGGGTGATGGCCCCTAGTAAATGGGTATTGCCCTGGAAAGCCTATATCTCTATCGAAATCGATATCTGAGATGTCTTCGGGTGTATATACGTTATTTACAATGATACCAGATTCTGTAGTAAAGTCAGTAGTTGCCTCTCGGTATGCCTCCTTGATCTTCTTTTTTCTGGTTTCTTCAGTTTGATCGCCCATTGATGCCTCCTGTGCTGCACGCGGTTTAAAACAGCAATATGCTATCCCAAAAATGCCGATCTTGTCAATACAAAACCTGATTGAACTGCTACCTTACCTTACTGGGTTAACGGGTTTTTCTTGACTATCACTTCTCTTTTAGGCTAGATTCATAATAGATGCAGTAGTGATCTTTGGGAATGTTCGATTTGGAAATAGAGACTCTCCAAGGAACAATCGGTCATGTCAAAACCCAGCAAGGCCTCCAAAGCATCCCGGGGGTTAAAGACCTTGCTGCAAAAGTTTAGTATTAACTGTGCTTGCTTAGAGACAATCCAACGGAGGTCAAGGTTGATGATGGATGATTCCATTTTGATTGTTGACGAGGAAGAAGAATTCAGAGAATCTCTTAAGGTGATACTGGAGAATCATTATCAGGTTTTTACTGCTGAGAGTGACAAAGAAGCCCTTGATATTATTGAAAATTATCGTATCAATATTGCACTATTGAGTTTCGATGCGTCTGATGCCAAAGGAGTGGAATTTGTTAAAAAGGCAAAAGTGATTAACGAAGATATTGATTTTGTTTTAGTCTCCTATTTAGGTCTCTTAAGGCTTCTGCCAAGGTATTTACGATTGGGCACCAGTCTTTGTATAACAAGACCGACAGAAGGAGCCCATTTCATCTGCTTCCTAAAAGAGGTTCTCAACAAACAAAAATTCCAGAAAGAATCACAGCGCCTTCGTTCAGATTCTGGGAAAACTCACGGTTTTGGTCAGATGATCAGCAAAGACAATAAGATGAGGAAGATCTTTGATATCATTAAAGAGGTGGCATCCACCTCAACCAGTATTTTGATTACAGGGGAGAGTGGAACAGGAAAAGAACTGGTTGCCAGGGCGATACACTATCAGGGCAACAGAAAGGACAAACCATTTGTAGTAGTGAACTGTGGCGCTATACCCTCAGAACTTATGGAGAGTGAACTCTTTGGATATGAAAAAGGTGCATTTACAGGAGCGCAGACTCGTACTATAGGAAAGTTTGAACATGCCAATAGGGGTACCCTTTTTCTTGATGAGGTATCCGCGCTTCGTTTAGATCTTCAATCCAAACTCCTCCGGGTCTTGCAAGAAAAGCAGATTCAAAGGATTGGAAGTAACAAGACTCTCAACCTCGATGTAAGGGTAATTGCTGCCACTAATGTGCATTTAGGGAGAGAAGTCAAGAAAAAGAGATTTCGCAGCGACCTTTACTTTCGTCTCAATGTTGTCCCAATCCATCTTCCCCCGTTAAGACAGCGTAGAAATGATATCCCTTTGTTAGCACGGTTTTTCCTTGAAAAATACAGTAACACATATAACAAGAAGGTAGAGGGAATTTCGCCAAAAGCCCTTGCCACCCTCTGTTCGTATTCATGGCCTGGAAATGTTCGAGAGCTCCAGAACCTCGTTGAAAGACTGGTGGTTCTTTCAAAATACAACAGAATGATTTCATTGAGTAATCTGCCCATAGAACTCTTTATGAATGGGGAGGAATTTAACCAAGAGATAGAAGAGATAAAGGATGATGAGTTGGGTTTAAAAAAACTCAAAGAGGCTTTTGAAAAGCGAATCATCCTTCTAGCATTAGAAAAGACAAATTGGAACCAAACAGAAGCTGCAAAGATACTCAAAATACACCGCAACACACTCGTAAAGAAGCTAACCAGCCTTCATATCAGGGACAAAGCATAACCCTGAAAATAAGAAGGATCAATAGACTCTTATTACACATTGCACATAAAAGGAATCAATCAATATTTGTTTTACTCCTTAACATGTGCATAAATCCGTTATCTCATATCTTTGCTTTCTTATTTGTATTCTATCCATGAAGAAGGAACCACTTTATATAATGGATTTGGGCTAAAAAAAACACAACAAAATCTACGCCTGACACGGAAATTGAGCAAAAGAGTTATATCCAGATTGATACTATTTATGCTTAAAGGACAGAAGTTGGTACAGTTTTTGTATAATCATCAACAGGAAGTGTGTATATATTTGGATTATTGAATTAACCAAGACAAATGTCAAAAAGGAGGTAAGTAATGGCTGTTAAGTTGCCGGAGGGTAAGATTTATCATGTTCCTGATGATCTTGAGGAGGCCTTGGATGAGGTATCAGATATAGAGATCAGTCCGAGGAACATGGGAGAAAGGATAA
>JAXHVA010000131.1:0-9971 GCA_034189035.1 Thermodesulfobacteriota bacterium | reverse complement strand
CCCCCCCCCCCCCCCCCCCCCCCCCCCCCCCCCCCCCCCCCCCCCCCCCCCCCCCCCCCCCCCCCCCCCCCCCCCCCCCCCCCCCGGCCGCGGGGGCCCCCCCCCCCTAAACTCATCCGTATCCTGGAGGATTTTCGACTATGCAATCGGATTTTACTGAAAAGTTAAACGGATATAGCCAGCTCATAGAAGCGATAGTAAGTGAGAACGAAACACTGCGCAATCGTTCGATCAATTCTTTGCTCCAGAATGCAAGGAAAGATGATCTGTTACAATATGCGGCTGAGCTTAATGAATTTCGCACCTCTTCTGAAAATCTCTATCATAAGGTCCGTGCATCCATGTATCTTTTTGCCCTGTATCGTTTTTATCTACAGGAAAATAATAAGATTCCATCAGATGGTAAAATACCGTTTCCAGGAGTTCAGGCTTCTTTTAATCGTGATTTTGAACAGGCGATCCATATCTACCTGTATGAAGCTGCCAAACATGGATTTACAGGCGGAATATGCAGTGCCCTTGCTGATTCCTACTATCATCTTGCGTTTGATTACCTCCTGGATCAGGTCAAGTTGTCTATCAGTCAGAGGCATGAAAATTATCACCTTTTCAATACCAATGGATTAGAAGATTATCCTTTCACAGTTGCAAAAGAACTCACCTCACCTGACATTGCAACCGGTAATTATCCGGTTCTTCTGGAGACTTGTCCTGTCAGGCTTGATCCCTCCCATTGCGGATGGTCCGATATATTTTTTTTAGGAATGGATTATCCTGAAGGGGCGAAAGTCTTCAACATATCAATCGATTTGAAAAGGCATGGCCATGATGGGCCCTTATCCCCCCCCTGTGAGTGTTACTGTCGCTTCAGCAAAGAACCGGGGATCCATTTAACCTCAATTGATCTTAAGGCCTCAAAAAAAGTTCTTACAATACAGGAATTATTTGATTTTGGAAACGATTATCTCTCCTTATTGAAAGCCGGGGTTGTTGCTTCCGGTATAGTTCCCCCTTCGTTTGAAAAAAGAGACATTTCGGTCAATGATATCATGAAGACGCTCATGAAAAAACAGGGGGGCATTGAGGTCATTACACGAGTAAACGCTATTCCCAAGGGATCACGCCTGGCGGTCAGTACTACTTTATTGGCAACGATTATAAGCGCGTTAATGAGGTTTAGCGGCCAGATTCATAACCTTTCAGGGATCATATCGAACACGGACAGGAAAATTATTGTTTCCCGGGCAATTCTGGGCGAATGGCTGGGCGGCTCTGCCGGAGGGTGGCAGGATTCGGGTGGATTGTGGCCCGGTTTCAAAGTAATCACCGGTAAAAAGGCGGCTCCTGGAGATCCTGAAAACGGCATCAGCCGAGGGTGTTTGCTTCCGGAGTATAATGTGCTAGCCAAAGAGGCTATTCCAGATAAGGTAGAGAAAAGGCTGCTGAACTCTCTGGTCCTTGTGCATGGCGGCATCTCTCAAGATGTGGGCCCTATTCTTGAGATGGTTACGAAGAAATACCTGTTACGATACGAAAAGGAATGGGATGCTCGAAAAAAGGGGGTTGCACTCTTTCCTCAAATTGTCAATGCACTAAGCATGGGAAACATGAGGAAATTTGGAATTCTTACAACTGAAGACTGGGACACAGCCTTACAAACGATCATCCCAACTGTCAATAACGCTTTTACTGAGAGTTTGATTTCAAAAGTCAGAGAAGAATTTCGAGATGATTTCTGGGGCTTTCTTATGCTGGGAGGTATGTCCGGCGGCGGCATGGCATTTGTCGTAGACCCAAGCGTAAAGGAATCGTTCAAGGAAAGAGTTTTCAGTATTATGAAGGAGCTGAAATCTCTATACAGGTATTCCTTCCCTTTTATTATTGATCCCGTTGTTTACGACTTTGCCGTCAATCATAAAGGGAATACTTCTTACATCTTGAATCAACGAGACGCCAGAGTTCCTGAAATTGTCCTGCACTCTGAAGAAGATTATACTGGATCGAGCATTGAGAATAGAGCTGAGAACGCCTCTGAAATAAAAGAACGCTTTGGGTTTGATCCAATCTCTCACGAGCACATGCAGACTCTGTTAAAGAAAGGTATTATTGGGCTTTCAAGAAACAGGCTTCATCCATCCACTGATGTTCAGGATGTCCGATATGAGGACCTGTTTCATTTTGAATGTGGAAACGTGAAAAAAGAGTTCCTTGAAATTGGCAATGAAGCCATCAGAAAAGACGAAGTTGGTGTGATCACTCTTGCCGGCGGTCTTGGCAGCCGATGGACCAGTGGTGCAGCAGTTGTAAAGCCTGTCAGTCCTTTTGTGAAAATGGATGAGAAGTACAGAACCTTCATAGAGATCCATCTCGCAAAGACAAGAAGGACAGGACAAGAATTCGGCTGTCGTCTCCCCCACATTTTTACGACGAGTTATCTGACTCATGATGCCATAGACAGTTATATAAAGAAAGTACTTCGTTACGATGGTCCTGTTCCTATATATCTTTCGTCTGCAAGTACAATCGGGCACAGGGTATATCCTATGGAACGAGATCTTCGTTTTTTATGGGAAGAACAATTACACCAGAAACTTGTTGATACCTCTCAGAAAGTCCAAGATGACCTTCGCAGAGCGTTAGTAGAATGGGCAAAGTCCAAAGGAGAAGGGGAAGATTATACGGAAAATCGCCCTTTTCTTCGATTTAACCCTCCTGGACACTGGTATGAAATCCCGAATATGATTAAGAATGGAAAGCTCGCTCATGTTCTAAATGATAATCCGCATTTGAAATATTTATTATGTCATAACATCGATACAATGGGGGCCTCTATTGATCCTTCTATACTGGGGATGCATATCGCCGAACGGAAAACTTTGACATTCGAAGTGACACCACGGCGAATCGAAGATCGGGGGGGTGGCTTAGCACGAATTGACGGGCATCTCCGATTGATAGAAGGGCTCGCCCTACCCCGAGAAGAGGACGAATATATCCTTTCTTACTATAATACATTGACACATTGGATTTCAATCGATGCGCTCCTTGGCTTTTTTCAGCTTGACAGGGATTTGATTTTGAGGGCGGAAGGGAGTCCTGAACTCAAGGAAGAAATCGTTGCAGCGATTCATATCGTAGAGAAAAGGATTCCGACATATGTCACTATTAAGCACGTAAAATACCTCTGGGGACACGGACAGACAGATGTCTATCCTGTGGCGCAGTTTGAGAAATTATGGGGGGACATGAGTTCCTTAAGCGATTTGCTAGTAGGTTATGCAGCAGTTACACGATTTCGCGGTCAACAATTAAAAGACCTTGCTCAACTGAATGCATGGCTCATTGACGGCTCCTTTGATTATGTAAAAGCCAAAGTCAGATTCTAAATGCTTTTTAAGCTTGTAGTACACGTACTCTACCAATACGCCATTGAGTTCTTGCGATAATGATTTCCATAAACTTCAGAACGTAAGAGGTTTTCATGAAAAACACAAAAGCAGTATCATTAGTAAGCGGTGACAATCGAACACAGAATATAAAAGACTGCCTTACCCTAATATCCAAAGACCTCGAAGAAATAAGGACCGTGCAGAATATCCTTATAAAACCGAATCTTGTGGCTCTTAAACCGGATTTTGCCAATACTCATGTGGAAGCAATCGAGGCTGTTATTGAGTTTGTTCGTGGGATTGCACCACATACGCCGATTACTGTCGGGGAATCATCTGCCACTGCGTTTTACAACAAACTTCCCACCAGTCATGTCTTTAAAGAATATGATTACTATCGTCTTGAAGAAAAATATACGGGAGTCACTCTTACTGACTTTGACAATGACAATGAGTTTACAAGAAGCCCTATCTTATCTGTCGTGGGTGATACAAGCCTGCGGCTGACAAAACGTGCGGAAGAGTTTGACTACAAAATATCCCTTTCAATCCCTAAAACGCACAACTTTGCCATGGCGACCTTCGGTATAAAAAATATGGCGGGTTTGGTTCTTCGGCAGGATATGGCAATGATTCATGGGATGAAAGGAGGGGTCGAGGTTGATGCTCCCAAAACCCTTCTCGATCGTATCCCCGCTGGAACATTATCTAAAGCCCGCCGTACACTGCCTGCCTGGTTTATGAACTTCTTGTTTCGTCAGTATCCTGCATATCGCAAAAGTGTCCGGATGATCCATAAAAATATCGTTGAATTCGCCTGGAGGGTTTGGCCTGACCTCGTTGTTCTTGATGGATTCACATGCATGGAAGGTAACGGACCGGTAGACGGGACACCTGTTGATTTAAGACTGGCTATAGCTTCTGCGGATCCTTTGAAAGCAGACGGACTGGCTGCGCGTTGTATTGGTTTTGAACCAAAAGAACTTGGATATCTTTATTACTTGCATCAGGATGGAAGAGGAGATTACTCCCTCAATGGTCTTGTTGGGCATGATCCGCAAAACCTGAAAAAGAAATTTCAGCCGCATGCGACAATCGATATTCAAAGCAAATGGCGAATGGAATCTTGACCATGGGAGGGGATAAGGATTTTATTTTAGTCAGAAGGATAATGGATATGAAACAAAGGCCCTATCACTGAATGACAACCTATACTGAAGAGGATGAATGGATTGAGGGGAGTAGAAAGCTGATATGGTTGGCCCTCTTTTTCATCGAAACAGGGATAGGGCTTACTCTCCTCCATTACATTTTGTTCATAAAAATAGGGAACATACTATTTTTTCTTTACTTTTCTGACCCTATCTGATATGAGCTGACATACCATAAAATCGAAAAATACAGGGGCAATAGGGGAACATCCTCAAATAATCAAAAACGGCAATTGAGTTAACTCCGAATAAATGAATAGTATTTCCTTACTAAAAGGATAGCATAACCCATTATTGAAGGCTCTTATCTCCTGTTTTTTTAGGATAAAGGCGTTACCCAAAATTTTTCAAAGCGAAATCAATTCCCCCTATTTGAATTAGATTCTGGAGAATGAAAGAACTTCTGTTTTTTTCGTACTTCCTTCTAGTGTTTTATTATCCCGAAGTTTTTTCCATCAACTCAACGTGGGCTCATCCGATTAAAGCGCAATTTACACCATGGATTGCTATGATTTTAAGTTTGAAAAACTCGATAATTATAAAGCCATGTACTTGGTGTTTCTTGCTTTTGATCTTGTTATTGATTACTTCCAATGGTCCATTGGATAGAGGATAATCATAATACGCTAGTATGTCTTTGCGGTCTGCTGCAAGTCTCTTTGCATATTTCACCGGCATTGCTTGAAGTCTGAGTCCGTCTGATCTGCTCATACAGAAGGGCTTCAACAGTAAGATTATTCGTTTGGGTCTACAGTTGTCAAAGGTAATCTCTTGTTTTTCGCCTGAAGTCAGAGAGGTTATCATTGAAGAGCTTAATATTGAGAGAGCGACCTTCTTGATTACAGTTCAGAAAACCTCTATCATTACTATTTTATAACTACTTCTATGAATCATGAAAAATCAAACTCAAAACCTTATCTTTTTGACCTAAAGGCTGATTCTGATTTACCATATACATTAGAACACAGCAGGTTATCCCTCACGAATGACACAATAATTATAAATAGTTCTGCTGCTATGCAGCAAATTTATGCGGATGCAAAGCGAATTGCTAGATCGTTTCATACGGTCTTGATAACAGGTCCCACAGGTGTTGGAAAGGAGGTCATTGCCAAATTGATTCACCGTCTGGGACCACAACCTGATGCGCCGTTTATTGAGATCAATTGCGGAGCCATTGCCAAGGACTTGATCGAATCACATCTGTTTGGGCATGAGCGTGGAGCATTTACCGGTGCTATAGAACGCCATTGTGGAGATTTTGAAACAACAGGAAACGGCACCCTTTTTTTGGATGAAATCGGAGAAATGCCTCTTCTCCAACAAGTAAAGTTGCTACGGGTGATAGAAACCAAGCGTTTCAGACCCGTTGGTTCATCTAGGGAAAAATTTTTTAATGGACGCATCATCGCCGCCACAAATGTTGACCTGGAAAAAAAAGTCCGCCAAAGAACATTTCGTGAAGACTTATTCTATCGCCTGAATGTTTTTCATATCTATGTACCGAGTCTTAAAGACCGTCGAGAAGATATTGCAGAGATGGCCCGATACTTTGCGAGCTGCCAGCACCGTCCCCTAACACTGACATCAGACGCTATGACTTTGCTAACTCATGCCGACTGGCCTGGAAATGTACGACAATTACGCCACACAATCGATAAGATAGCCATTCTCAGCGATGATACATCGATATCGGCAGACACCCTGCAACGCTTTTTAAACATAGATTCCTCTGATATCTACACTACCCTAGATTCACTTGCTGATTCATTGCTTAATACCAATATCGATCAAAAATTAGCAGCCATAGAAAATGTTCTTATTATTAAGGCGTTGAAGGCTACCAATAATAATAAGAGCGCTACTGCTCGTCTTCTGGGGGTTCATCGCAAGCAGATTGAACGGAAGATGAAAACAATGGAAAGAGATCGACGGGAAATCAAAGCCCTTTTGATACAGGCTGACAGTGAATTGTCCCGAAGCGAATTCCATAGCGCTTTAAAACATTATGAAAAAATAGCCCGATTGCTGGAACAGCACCCGTATTCTCAGAAAATGGATAAGATGCTCCTTTACGTTCTCGTAAAACAAGGAATTTGCCAACGCGCTATACATGGGTGGCAAGATAAAACTGTTATTGATATTTATGAAAAAGTCAAAGCGCTGAGGAAACGAGTGGATTGTGTTAATGGGCTTTCATCAGTGACTTTCGGTATCTGGGTTACCCATCTTATGAACCTCGATCTAGAACAAGCATTGGTCATTGCTGAAGAATACCTCAAAGAAGGCCGATGCCAGGACAGTCCATATATCATGCCTCAAGCCTGTTTAGCTATCGTTAATACACGTTTCTGGATGGGGGATTTTAGAAAAGCCGATATAGAACTAAAGAACTTCCTCGGTTACTACCATTACGATGACCAACTTCTTGCGGAGAGCGGATACGACCCTTTTGTATTGTACCTCATGCTTTTGGCCTTGAACTCATTCCAACTGGGCCAGCTTGCCCGATCCCGCAATACACTGAAACATTTGCTCAGTTATTCAGAAAAAATTTCCCATACATTCAGCCGGGCTATAAGCTTGCAGGCTAGCGCATGGCTCGAATATGGATTCGGCAACCTTGACTCATCTCATAAGCACGCCGAGGAATTGATTGAACTCTCAATAACGAATTCTTATCCTTTTTACGAAGCCATAGGGCTGGTGTTCAAGGGCAGTTGGCAGGCAGCACAAGGCGATATCGAAAGCGGTGCACGCTCAATACGTAAAGGATATCTAGAAAAAATATGCAAGGACGGCGGTTGCTTATTTAATTCCATGTATAGCATCTGTATGGGCAATGCGTATTTACAAAACCGTATGCCGGAAAAGGCAATCGAGTACATGGAAGCTGGGATATCATTATCACGCGAAAGAAACGAGCTGTGTTACTTGAGTGACCAGATTCGTTTACGCGGTTATGCACATCTGTCAATGGGTAACGTTTCTGCAGCAGAGTCAGATTTTCGCACTGCAATGATTGTTGCGGAACATCAGCATGCCAAGACTATGGCAGTAAAGGCCGCGAAAAGCCTCATAAACCTTCTAGTGAAACAAAAAAAAGATATTGAAGCTACAGAACTAAGACGATCTATAACAAGCGGTCAATGGCAAAAATCGGAATGGCCGTTGATTCATGACATTACCTTTAGAGAGGTTACTTCATCCGTAAATACAATGAAAGATAACACTTAAATGGAGGTAAAAGATGTCGAAAATCAACAAGATTGGCTACAATGAACTGACAAGTATCGTTAAAGGTGCCTGTTTACTGGCCAGCGGGGGGGGGGGACCTATGAATCGGGAATGGGTTTAACTAAAAATTTCGTAAAAGGAGATTACTACCCAAATCCACTAGCACCATTGATAAGCAGGGATGAAGCTATTAAGGCCGGCGGTATGGCTGTGGTTGTAGCTTATCTCGGTGCTCCCGAAGCACTTAAGAAAGCTGCCTATCCGGATGGTCCTGTAGATGCTGTCAAGTGGGTTAAGGACAACTTAAAACAACAGGGAAAGGAACTCAAATATGTAGCGCCAGTGGAGATTGGTTCACTCAGCTCGGTAGTGCCATGCCTGGTAGCTGCAAAACTGGGACTCAATGTAATAGACGCGGATGGCGCTGGCCGAGCAGTTCCGGAACTTACAATGTTGACATTTGCAGCAAACCAAATCTCGGTTAATCCCACAGTCATGGCCAACATCAATGACCTTTGTATTGCCATCAATGTCGATGAATCCAAGGCCGATTCCTGCAGCCAGATTGCCCAAGAAAATGCTGCTGCTCTAGTTGAGCAGATTGCGCGACCAGTAGTGGGCATAAAACAATTTAACGAAATTGCAGGTATTGCCATTTGGGTAATGGATGCCGGAGATATTCGCAAAGCACTTCCGATCACCGGTACCCTTACTACTGCTCTGGCTGTGGGCAGAGTGATTCCGCAATCAAATGCCGAAGATATTATCGAATTCCTGAAAACGAATTGTCATATGAAGGTATTCCCCTTGTTTAAGGGACATTTCATTGCTGAAGGAGTTGCGAGCCTGACCTCAGGTGGTTTTGACCACGGTCGTATCACGCTGGTCAATTCGGAAAGAAAAGAGAAATACACCGGGGTATTTCAGAATGAAACGCTGATTGTCTGGAGTACGGGTTGTGACCATCCACTGGCTATTGCCCCTGATTCGATTGCCTATTTTGTGAAGGACGATCAAAAGGTTTATTCCAACGGTGATATCATTACAGAAGACGGAAACCTGGTCACCGATCTGGAAGGAAAGGAAGCGACTGTTATCGGGATTGCTGCTCACGAAGCCTTGCGTGAGGGAGAAAAATCCGTGTTGTCTTCCGATCTTTATCTGCAACGTCTCGGTAAAGGAGAAATCATGCGCTGTTTTCAACAAACACTTCTCGATCTTGGCTATGGTGGAAAGTATATCGAAATTGAAAAACTATACGAAGAATACAAATTGTAACCATTTATCCTCTTGAAACTTTTGTTGCAAAGGTGTTAGTCAAAATACCGGAAGAGCAGGGATGCCAACATGAATTCTGACAAATCGTATCATATACGGATTATAGTGCCAGCCAATACGGATGTTTTCAATAATCGTATCATGGAAACCGTCAAACCTGTTCTGCCACCGGATGTTGTTGTAGATGTCCGCAATATTCTCCATGGAAACCCATGTATAGAGAACCGTTTCAATCTTACAGAAAACGCCCTTTACGTGGTGAATATGGCAAAAGCTTCTGCACAGGAAGGTATCCAGGGTATCTATGTTTCTGACTTTGACTACTGCGGTGTGGAACCTTCCAGGGAAGTTGTTGATATACCAGTTATCGGGGCCTTTCGCGCAAGCGCATACTCTGCTATGATGCTTTCACAGCGATTCAACTTAAAGGAACGCGTCTTAAAGCACAACGCTGTTGCTTCACAGGCAGTATTCAACTTCCGCCCGATGAACGCCCAGGTAAATGGGATGTACACCTCACGGTGCAGAATATCAATACTGTACCTGATGGCACGCCACCGGAAGAAGCTGCAACCACTATCGGTGGACATGTGTTGAGTTCGCACACCTCGGCGGAGATTTTAGGTTGCACGGCGATAATGCTACTCGATCATGTATTCGATGTTATTTAGTGATGAGTTCGTCGGACTCGAAACCAATCCGAGAATAGTCAGCCAAGTATCGCCCAACCCTTATAAGGCCTCCAGATGTCAAGAGTAAAAGTACCCATTAACGAAAAAGTGGGTTTTTTTTGGATATTCTATCAACGAACCTTTTTGCTTGTTGACAGCGATTCTGACTTTATTTCGAAGCGGGT
>JAXHVA010000130.1:0-10401 GCA_034189035.1 Thermodesulfobacteriota bacterium | reverse complement strand
GCCCCAGGTGCTCCCCCCGAAGGAAGCACTATGAGAATGAGCTTCAACAAGATTTAAGTTTTATGTTTTTGAGAGGGACTAGCACCGTACCTTATCAATAATTTTTACAAGGCTGATAGGCCGGAAGATATCTTCAACAAAGGTCAGCAATGCAAATAAAGAGTTGGTAGAGGCCGTAAAAAAATAGAGAACTCGTGATCTGTCCGAGGAAGGAATCAAATACATATTCTTTGGTGTTAACTTTGATATGCGCATAGATGGTAGCAAGATGTCTTGGAATTATGGACGGATTGCCGGGCCTTGAGAAGGTATTTAAGGAAGAGTTTCCAAAAGCCAAAGTTCAAAGATACCAGGTCCATTTAGCCAGAAATGTCCCGGCCAAGGTTCCTACGAAGTTGAAAAAGCTGTGGCGGATGATATGAGATCCATTTTCCATGCCTTCTCAAGACAGAAAGCCATAGAGTTCTTTGACCTGTTTAAACAAAGATGGCAGCAAGACCTCTTTTCTGCCGTCAAGTGCCTGGATAACTCTATAGATGCGTGTCTGACGTTTTTTATCTATCCTGAAGAAGAATGGTCTGTTTGAGAACTACAAAATCATTGAACGTCTTAACAAAGGAATTCAAACGCAGAACGAAACCTATGGAGATAGTAGCCGCAGAAAACGCCTGCTATACTCTAATGGCTTTTATTTGCTTAAAGATGAAATTGCATTGGAGATTAAACCCTATTGGAAAAGTGCGTATGAACCTGTCTCTCCTTAAAGTGTTGGAAAATAAAAAAGCTACTCAAAAAACATGACAGTAATCTTAAATCGATAGCCTTTTCTGCCAGTATAAGCCTCGGAGGGCCGGGGAAAAAAGCCCACTTTGATAGAGTATCCCTACTGGAACCTTGTCCAGTTTGGAGAGCGCATAAGAGGTATTCAAATTACAAAAGGAGTTGGCTATACCGAGGCTATTCGGGCCCATTATCCTGACCCCAGCTTCTCTGGCAGTCTTCACTATTTAACTTTACATTGCGTTGTCCTCTTCATCCTCGTCAGCAAACCCCTGGGCTATTATGACTCTTCCCTTTACATGCGTATCAGCGCAATCCTTTACTATGTTAAGGATAGTAAAACGGGGACATGCAATTACTGCAATTTCTGTGTCCTCATGGATATTCTTTACATTAGAATAGCTTTTTATATTCAGAATCTCATAGGGTTTGCAGGGAAAACCTTTCCTGAGAAGCCATAGTGTCCCAGGTTCTCCAAGATGTTGAATGAGTCTTCGTCTGTATCTCTGCTAACGCCTATAAGGGCAATAAACTTGGGCTCCATAAGAGCCTTTATCGCTTCAATATCAGTCACACCTAATCCCCCTAAAAAATATTAATTGGTGGAAATAGCGATTCACTCAAATATTCTGACAAGCAGTGAACTGCAACTAGAAAAAATGTGAACCAACGTATTTTTAGGCAACTATCAGACTGAGTGTCAGCATAAAAGACCTTGAAATTAATATCAGCGAAATAGTAGGGTGGGCTTTCTCCCGCAACTCATCCCCTTGTATTATCGAACGGAGTCCTACCAGTAAACAACTCAGTATTAGCAATGTATTTGTACCGGATTACCGCGTTGCAGGTTTCTCCGATCTTCTTAAAAGAGAGGGTTGGAAGATCCTAGGTGGTATCTTCTTGTCGATATAACACTTTTATCTTGATGGCAATGGACGTATTTAATACGATTATCCTTATCCCTCCAGTATCTTGAGTGCTTCTTTGAGTTTATCTTTATTCGCTGTTTTTAATCTGTCAATGACTTTTTCTTTTAATTCATTCGAATCAGAATCTCCAAGGGTTTCAAGACCAAGAGACTCTTTAATCTTTGCCAAGTATTCTGAAGGGATTACTGGTTTTTCTATATAAGAATGGGGACTTAAAAGGACTTTTTCTGCTTTCAGTTTCATAAAATCTTCTTTACCAAGTTCGTCATGTGCATGGGCTGTTACAATTATAAAGGGAATATTCGCCAATTCAGGATTTTTCTGTAGATAAGCGAGCAGTTTTACACCACCCATTTTTGGCATGACGAGATCAAGGGAAATTAAGTCTGGTTTACATTCGCTGATCTTCTCTAAAGCGTGTTTACCGTTGTTTGCAGTCATTACATTGAATCCGGCATCTTCGAGTACGGTCTTTAAGAACAGTTGGATGTCCGGTTCATCATCGACAACAAGAATAGTTTTGTCTTTGGCATCATTCATTTGAGTCCTCCAAAAAAATAAAAGATTTTTTCACCATATCTCTTCATGAAATTATACTGAATGAAAAACCCCTCAGTGATACTCCGTGTTTCTTTATGGTGAATGGTTGCTTTTTCTACTTAAGGAAGAGGGAGGCGGTTCCTAGG
This sequence comes from Thermodesulfobacteriota bacterium, assembly GCA_034189035.1. Taxonomy (GTDB): domain Bacteria; phylum Desulfobacterota; class UBA8473; order UBA8473; family UBA8473; genus JAUXFK01. Next base: position 8,006 of record JAXHVA010000130.1, on the reverse strand, counting down.
GAATTCCAGTCTAAAAACCGATCCTTTTCCTAATTTGGATTCGAAGAAGATCTTTCCTCCATGTTCATGAACAATCTTTCTCGTCGTGAGAAGTCCTAAACCTGTGCCTTGCCCGGAACCCTTTGTCGTAAAAAAACTGGTAAAAATCTTCTTTTTGACCTCATAGTCCATACCGGATCCATTGTCTTTTACTTCATAACAGATAATACCATTTTTTTCAAATAAGGAAAATGTTATTGTTGGATTTTTGGTGTCACTTAAAAGACAGGCGTCAATGGCATTAGAGATCAAGTTGGCAATACATGTATGAACTCCATTGGCATCCATAAAGGCTGCATCGATACCATCCCCCAAGTTCGTTAAGAATATTATCTCGGATTGTGCCATAGTATCCTTAAAAAGGTCTATGATTTCTGTTGCTATACTGCTGGGATCTACTAGATCCACCTTTAATGTGGTCCCTCTTGAAAAACTAAGAAACTCTTTTACAAAAGATGAGATCTTACCAATATTATTCTGAAGCATGTCCCAGCCTCTTTTTGTCAGTGTATTGTCTTGTCTTTTTATGCCAGAGTTGACAACGTACATTCCGCCTTCCAGCCCCATGAGGACATTCTTTATGCCGTGTGCAAGACCTGCAACAGTCTGTCCCACAGCAGCCAGTCGTTCAGTTTCTATTATCTCATTTTCTAATTTTTTTATTTTGCTGAGATCCTGAAAGAACATCACCTTTCCGATATCCTTATTGTCCTTTTTCAGGCTTGTACCAGACATTGCTATAGGTATCGTGTCTCCCTTATAATCTATTATCTCGCTTTCTCTTAAACACACGATACCGTCACCTTCTTTGACTGCATCTTGAAAGTCTCTTGGATATAATTGTTTGCCAAACATTTTTCCGATAACTTTCTTCTTTGGGTATTTTATCATCTTTCTTGCTGAAGGATTGTATATATTTATCATGCCATCTTTATCCTCTGCAATAATTCCGTCTAGTGCAGTCTGGATAATGATTTGCTGAAATTCCATGGTTTCTTTTAAACGGTCCTCCAACAAAAAGGTCTTTGTAACATCGATTGCCATTTCTATTACATAAGTTACCTCCTTATCCACTTTTGAATATGGAGTTGCAGTGACCATGTAGACAACCCTATTGCCTTTTTTGTCATACCCCTCTTGGAGGGAGTAATGAGTTCTCCCATTGGAAAACACCATCTTAGCAGGACATTTTTCGCAAATAACATCCTGCCTCTTATATGATTCAAAACAGTATGTTTCAAGGCTCGTTCCAAAGGTCTTTTGAAAATACTTGTTACTCTTTACCACCTTAAAATTTCTATCGATAACAGTTATGTAACAGGGTACATTGTCAAAGATTGTTCTGTATTCGTCTTGGATCCGCACCTTCTCTGTAATATCTGTTGACATCTCGATGATATGAGTGATGTTTCCCTTTAGATCCCGATAAGGAGATACATGAACCATATAATGGTGAATGTTTCCTTCCAAGTCTCGCCCCTGTTCCTCAGAGACTCTAGTTACTCCGTCAGTAAATGTCTTGGTTGCAACACAATTGCGGCATTTTCTTTTTCTATCTTTATAGACTTCAAAACACTTCTTTCCATCCCAGTTTCCAAATGTATCCAAAAACCTCTTGTTTGCGTCAACTATTCTGTACTTCCTGTCAATAATAGCAATACTGGTGGGAACCTGGTCGAATAAATCGAACCCCCTCCATCTTTCGGATTTGCCTTCATTTATATTGCCTATGCTATAGAAGAAAGGGATATTGATATCGTTTTTATGGTTTTCCTCGGCCCTTTTTATTATTTCAGTATATAAGCGTTTAAGGGGTTGGAAGACTTGGCATTCCCGACAGAATTCCATTTTTTCACCCCAGTTGCTGTATGGTCTCCCCTTGCAAATCGTCCCGTTTATGTACCAACACACTTGTCCTGAGTCGAGTTCCCATGCAGGGCAATGTTCTCTTTTGTCCAAAGGGCAATCCTCCAATTCCCAGCATGATTTTAAAGAGTGTTCTTTTGTGCTTCTCATAACAAGCACATATAAAACCTGTCGTTCTATTTCATCAGAGATTTTTCGCCATCCCTGTTCAAAACTCTGGATTGAACGCAGAGACAAACCCAAAAGCTCAGCCATCTCTTTTTGTGTTTTGTGCAAATACATTCGTATGGAAATAAAATCTTTACAATTCATAACGCATAATCTGGATAAAATAGTGCCTATTCAGAAATAATTTTCTTGCCCAATTTCTGTGCCAGGCCCAGATTTTAATCCCTTCTCCTTCCTTGACCTTGAATAGAATCGCTCATTTCTGGATAGACACGTAAATATCCTTTCTATTTGATATGGATCAAAAAACAATGTCTGTCTGTCGAAAGATTTCTCAATTAAATTTTTTATATCACATTGTGATATAAAAAATCAAGGTTTATTTAAAAAAATCAATAAAAAGCTTGACAGGTTTCACCAAATATATTATGTATTGAATGAATACTCATTCAAATTCTGTCTATTCATAATAACTATTGTAAATAGGTATAAATTACTTTTTTTATCATTCTATTTGTAATAAACAGTAGATTTAAGATTTTATTAACTGATTGAATTAGATATGTTTTATAAACATTTTATAAAGAGAATGCATTTTATTCAGTGTATCACAATGTGATATATATTTTAATTAAAAATCTTGACAAGTATTCTATGTGTATGTATGATTGAGAGTAAATATTAATTCATTTTTTTTACCATAGCAATCAGGGGGCGGATGCAATCAATGACTGAATTCAAGAATTGGGACTGGGAAACCAAAGAAAAGTTGATTTCAGAAATAAGCGAGTGGAGGCGCAAATTCCCGGTGATTCATGAATGTGTTGTAAGCAATGATGGTGAGAAGATTTCAGCGCCTGTAAAGACAAAGGAAGATGTTTTTACAGTGTGCGTTAACGGGGAGACCTGGGAAAAGACCTTTGAGAAACTGTGGTCTTTGCGTTTCGGTCCGGATGATCGGCTTTCATGTCTTTGTATGAATGACGATGAGTGGACTGTTGCTACTGACAATGAAACCTGGGAAGAGACCTTTGAATATGTATGGAATGTTCAGTTCACTCCGGATGGGAAGAGCATTGCAGTAAATGTAAAAGGAGAAAATGGGTATGGGATATCCTTAAACGGCAATACGTGGGAGAACGGATATGTTGAGGCCAGGGATTTTGCCCTCAGCCCTGACGGGAAGAACACGGCTGCTGCCATTCAAACCAAAAGCTTAGGTGAGGGGGATATCTTTGGATTTGCCGAAGGTATTTGGACAGTTGCAGTGAATGGTGTGCCATGGAAAAGGAATTTTTTAAACGTATGGAGTATTGCCATCAGCTCAGACAGCTCTCATGTAGCAGCGGAAGTCAGGATCAGTGAATACGAATATACCGTAGCTATAAATGGGGATATATGGAATGATATATTCAAGTGTATTTGGGAACCGACCTTTTACCCACAAAGTGAGGATGTATTGGTTCCTGTTCAGACAGATGACGGCTGGACCCTGGCGAAGAATGGACAGATAATATGGGAAAGGAAATTTGTCCAGACCTGGCATCAGAAGTTCAGCCCGGACGGAAAGAGAATCGCTGCAATTGTGGCACCGAAAATTGGAAAATGGACAATCGCAGTAGACGGTTCTCCTTGGAATAAGACATTCGAAGATGCGGTGCTGGATCCTGTCTTCAGCCCTGACAGCAAAAAGACCGCAGCCGTTGTTAAGGAAAACAATCGGTGGACTATCGCAGTGGATGGTATCCCCTGGGAAGAGGATTTTGATATGATCTGGGATCCCGTCTTTAGCCCTGACAATGCCAGAGTAGCTGCCAAGGCTGAGAAAGATGGGAAGTACTTCATTGTGGTGGATGGGAGGGTCGGGAAGAATGGATTCGAAGCCCTGTGGAGTCCGATCTTCAGCCCAGACGGAAGGAAACTTTTAATCAAAGCGATAGAGGATGGAAAGTATTATCGCCGTGTAATACCGGCGGAAAGTATATAAAATCGCATAAAAGTCTATGAAAAACAGGGAGTAAAGAAAAATGTATGAATTCGTGAGTGGACCACTGGTATGGATCTCGTTTATCATTTTCATTGGAGGGAGTATATACCGGCTGGTCTCGATGTTTAAACTGGCAGATAAGGAGAAGGTCATCTTTCCTTATATGAGTTTAAAGTACAGCCTGAGATCCCTGATTCATTGGATTATCCCCTTTGCAAGCACCAATATGAGAAGACGGCCATACATGACAGTTATAACCTTTGCCTTTCATACCTGTCTGATACTGACACCTATTTTCCTCCTTTCTCACAATCTTCTCTGGTATCAGTCTTGGAAGATTAGCTGGTGGACACTGTCTGAAAGGACGGCCGATATAATGACGATAATCGTCATTTTTGCTGCAGTCTTCTTCCTAATAAGAAGACTATTACTCCCTGAGGTGAGGTTTGTTACATTCGTATCAGACTATGCCCTTCTGATAGTTGCTGTTGCGCCTTTTATTACAGGATTTTTGGCATATCATCAATGGCTTCCATACAAGACGATGTTGATTCTTCATATTATATCCGGAGAAATTATGTTAATCGCTATACCCTTTACCAGATTGAGCCACATGCTCTACTTTGTATTCACAAGGGCATATATGGGTTCTGAATTTGGCGCGGTGCGTAACTCTAAAGATTGGTAAGGATAAAACAGGAGGAATACTCATGACTGAGCCTGCATCAGATTCGGTAGTCGATCCGGGCATTGAGGAAAAAATCAATAAACTGACCCCTGACAGGATAGAAAGTACAATCAATGGAGTCCTGACCAAAGGGACTGCTGCCCGGCTAAAGGTTTATTTGCAGACATGCGTTCATTGCGGGTTATGTGCAGAGGCCTGCCATTTCTATCTTTCCCATGATAAAGATCCTAAGTTCTCTCCGGTGGGTAAAGTGAAGCAGACACTCTGGGAGATAATAAGAAAGAAGGGTAAGGTAGATGGAGAGTTTTTAAGAGACTGTTCGAGAATAGCCCATACTGAATGCAATGTCTGCCGTCGTTGCAGTATGTATTGCCCTTTTGGTATTGATATGGCCTACCTCCTCCTTTTGGTACGCCGTATGTGTGCTCTTTTAGGTGTTGTGCCTCAGTATCTCCAGGATACGGTCAATAGCCATGCAGTCACTATGAATCAGATGTGGGTGAGACAAGACGAATGGATCGACAGCCTTCAATGGCAAGAAGAAGATGCACAAGATGAGGTTAAAAATGCCAGGATTCCTCTCGATAAGGAGGGGGCTGATATTATGTATTCCGTTATCGGCCCTGAGCCGAAATTCCTTGCCCAGCTTTTAGGCAATATCGCGATGATAATGGCTGTTGCGGGTATGGATTGGACAATGCCCTCCTTTGACGGTTGGGATAATAGCAATATGCCCATGTTTTCGGGTGACTTTGAAACCATGGCCAGAGTGGAACGGAAACACCATGAAGCCGCATTGAAACTGAAGGTGAAGAGGATAGTGATGGGTGAATGCGGTCACGCTTTTCGGGGAGCAGTATATGACGGCCCGAAATGGCTGGCCTGGAAGGAACCTCCAGTACCGGTAATTCATGCCGTTCAATTTTACTATGAGCTTATTAAAAGCGGCAGGATAAAGATAGCCAAGAAATTCAAAGAACCTGTAACGGTTCAAGAACCATGTAATATTGTCAGGGGAAGAGGCCTCGGAGATATGCTTCGTTATATTATGCGCGCAACGTGCGAAGATTTTAGAGATGTATACCCCAGATATGAACACAATTTCTGCTGTGCTGCCGGTGGAGGGGTAATTAACTGCGGACCTCCGTGGAAGAAGAGTCGAGTAAAGGGCAACAGGGCCAAGGCTGAACAACTCAAAGCAACAGGTGCGAAGTTAGTTGTAACCCCATGTCATAATTGTCACAGCGGGATTGAAGATATAATTGAATATTATAATCTCGATATGCATACTAAGTTTTTCAGTGAGATATTGATTGATGTAATGGAGATTCCAGAGGATTTAAAACCCTAATAAAACAAGAAGGAAAGGAAGATGAATAAAAAACTGGTTACATCTTTTATCGCAATAGGGTTAAGTATATGTTTTTTCTTCTTGTTTGGAAGAACAGATAGTATTTTGTCCAGTCAGAGGAGTGCCGACCGTTTTGAGGGGCCTCCAATCCTCATTTCAGATACAGGTATCTTTAAAAAATTAGAAAGACCGCCTGTAGAATTCTATCATGATAAACATACACTTGCCCTTGAAAAAGAAGGATGTGGCGTATGTCATCCCCAAAATAAGGATGGATGGTTCATATTTAAATACCCCAAGCAAAAAGATGACAGTACTGAACAGAGTTTGATGAACTCGTACCATGATAGTTGTATAGGATGCCATAAAAGTATTGCAAGTGAAGGCAGGAAGTCAGGGTCTGTAATATGTGGTGAGTGCCATAAAATAAAGGCTAAAAGTCAGAGCTTAGAACATCTACCCATTGGTCCGGATTATTACAGTCTTGAAGATACTTACCATAGAGACTGTGTTGTCTGCCATAATAAAGATGCTGAACTGCATAAAGAAGATGCAAAGGATCTGAACTGGAAAGAGTTTTATATTAAAGAAAAAGAACGAAAGAAAACAGCATTGCCTCAGGTAATCTTCGATTTCTATCTACATTATCAACATGAGGTTGCCACAGGTGGAAAATGTGAGGCATGCCATCATGTATATAGTGAGGAGGAAGAAAGGCTTATTTATAAAAAGGGAGAAGAGTCTTCTTGCCGGGATTGTCATAAGGAAAAAGACGAGAATCAGACGCATCCCTTCAGAAAAGTAGCTCACATGGATTGTATCAAATGCCATATGGAGCTCAAAGAGAAAGGAAAAGATACAGGGCCCTTTTCTTGCGGTGGTTGTCATATTGAAAAGAAGGAGCAGATATCAGAAAAAACAGCAGATATCCCAAGGCCAAAACGAGGGCAGCCTGATAGAGTTCTTATCTGTATTGAAGATGCAAGGATGGGAGGAGTTCCTTTTAATCACAGGGGTCATGAAGCAAATACTCCTACATGCCGGACTTGCCACCATCAGGGGATAATGGCGTGCAAAGAATGCCATACACAAAAGGGCAGCTTACAAGGAGGCAATGTAAATCTGGCTAAGGCTTACCATGATACTACCTCAGATAGGAGTTGCATTGGCTGCCACAATTCTCATAAATCAGAACCGTTATGTAATGGCTGCCATCATTCTATGGAGGATGGTTTAAATAAATCATCTTGTAAGACCTGCCATACTGGGATTGAAAGTGAAATAAAGTCGGAAAAAGAGCTTGATTCCCCAGAAAATCTTTTGCCCCATGGTCTAATTGAGGATATGACAATCAAAGTTCTTCAAAAGGATTATATGCCTGGTAAATTCCCCCATTTAGCCATAATTGAGAGATTGACCGATGTCTCAAATAATAGTAAATTGGCGAGGCATTTCCATTTTGATAAGATGACAATATGCTCCGGGTGTCATCATAACAGTCCGTTGCAGCCGAATCAGATGGTACCCACCTGTGATACCTGTCATAGTGCGCATATTAGACCTGTAGGATTAGAAGTTCCTGGGCTTCTCGGCGCCTATCATCGCCAATGTCTGGGCTGTCATAAAGAGATGGGGGTTGAGCCTACAGAATGTACGGGGTGCCATGCGAGGAAGGCCAGCCTAAAAAACTAAAAAGTTAAACTGGGAAACACAGAGATATGGGTATCGATAGAAGAGACTTTCTAAGGTTGTTAGCCGGGATCAGTTGCTATACAGTGATAGGTAAAAGTAGTGATGTCTGGGCTGATATGCGTACGGTCGGTCATGGTGATATTCTTGGAGTTCTGGTTGATACGACTTTTTGTGTGGGGTGCCGTACATGCGAAAAGGCATGTAACCAGATAAAT
>JAXHVA010000013.1:0-62992 GCA_034189035.1 Thermodesulfobacteriota bacterium | reverse complement strand
TTGATAAGCGTCGTATCCTGTGTCGAATATCTTCTGTATTGTCGCTTCCATTTAGACCTTATCTCGCTGTTGTCGCGGCCTTTCTATTACCTTCCCCCGCGCTAGCGGGTCTGTTCAACAAGTGATTCTGGTGTTCTGTATATCTCCTTAAAAAAAGATATTAATTCACGCCTTTATGGTAACAGGGCATCTTCGTTTCCCAGGTTTTAAAGCTGTTGATTCTCTCTTAAAATTGACCCGCTTTATAATTCTTAATGGCATGTTTTCTCTTCTTTTACAACCCTTTTCATCTTATCCTTATTCCTATATTGGGCCATTGATATGGATAATTTGGCTATGGTGAAGCAGTCTACGGGCAATCCCTTCTCTCTTCTTGCTCCTCTTATCGGTTACTTCAAACTTGCAAAATCTGAGATTCATTCAAGTAAGGAAGTATTTACTCGAATCACTTCCATCCAATATCGTGACAAGGCCTTCTTTTTCGAGTTTTTGAATATGGGCCATAACCGAATAGACCGCCCTGGGAAGAAGGTCACGACCATGCATCTTGAAATCCTCTTCATTATAAATCTTTTCGGCAATCTCACTAGGCGTCAAGGGGCCTGCCTTCAGAGCATCAAGTACCTTTCTTTCCCGCATAAGCCGATGAGCGTAATACCATTGAATCTTCTCTGCGGCCCTTTCTTTGATAAGCGGCCCATGTCCCGGACATATGACATCAACTTCGATCTCAAACAGATCGAGTAAGGTCTTCATGTAAGCGATCATATCACCCTCAGGCGGAGCTATGATGGAGGTGCCCCAACCGAGTATTGTATCCCCTGAAAAAAGCACTTTCTCCTCCTCCAAATAGAGACAGATATGGTGAGGAGAGTGTCCAGGGGTATGTAAAATACTGACTTGAAATTTGCCGATTTGAAGAACCTCCCCACCGTTGATCTCTTGTCCAAAGGTTCTATCTGTAAAGACCTCTTCTAATCGATTTCGTGCCAGGGAATGAGTGATAATCTCTCCACCGAATTGATCCAGCAGGGTATCCAGGCCCCTGTAATGATCCTGATGGGGATGGGTTATTGCGGCCATAGAGATTGAATCTAGACCTAATTCTGAAAAATATCTTTTTAACTCAGGCTCTTCGGATTGGATGGCATCTATGGCCAAAATAGTGCAATCGCTGAGCAACAGATAAGTATTGGTCGCGCGATGTGGAGGTAATGTCCGGGTTCTTATGGGCAGCCAGTGTATACCGGAAAAAATTTCCATATATCTCTCTCTTCTTGTCTATTTAGTCAACTTTATCTCTCTTACAGGCTCTTGATGATTCTTTCGACCTCACCCTAAAATAGCCTGGAATCTGAAATAATAGGCTAAAATCCTTTCCTCTTTATTACCTTTTTAATTCTTTTAAATGGTTATTGAGTTCGCTACGAAAACATTATGTGTAACGTCTTTATGCTAAAAAATAAGAGAACAAAGTGTGCAATTAATTCATTATAATGCTATCCGTTTAATAATTTACACAAAATTTCTTTTATTCGGAGTTAACGCAATAGTCATTTTCTTTTATCCATCTTTTATCTCTTTTTACCTGTATGCATCCAGCCGATGCCTTATTCTTAAAATTAGAGCTGTATCTTCAATAATAAAATAAACTACCCTATAATCCCCAGCCTGGAATTTTCTCAAACCTGAGAATTTAACTGTTAATACTGGGAAACTTTCAGCTTTTTCTGGCAACTCATCTTCAATTTTTTTCAGGATTCTATCGGCCAGATCCTTGTCTATTTTCTTTATATCCCATGCAACTGATCTCTTGAATACGATTTTATAGCTCAAGTTCCTGCCTTATGTCCTCAATAGAAACAACCGGATCGATGGTATTATGCAACCGATCATAAGCAACCTGCAAATCTGCAATTTCGGTTAAATAGAATTCCAAAGCCTTTTGTACATGAAACGATTTAAGGCTGTTCTATCTCTTTTGCGATTTCAGTTAGTTTTAAAGCGAGCTCATCAGAGACTCTTACTGAGATTGCTGTACTCATAAATTACCTCCACTGTATTTAATTATAATATATTGTAAGCACGACTAGAATGGATTGCAAGGTTTTTTAATTGGATAAGAAAATATAATGAAAGAAAACAACGAGGTAGCGTCTTCACTCTCCACAGATAATAATCCTTTCCACAGATCCAGCTTTTGCCCACCCTCTTTTCTCTGAACTGAGAAAGATAAGCGCCCAGTCCTCCTCCTCTCGTTCATGCATAACCATGGCCCCTTCATGAAGCTTAAACAGGACTGTTTCCCTTTCATCCGGCCCTGAATGTACATCCATCTGCGGGGTGATAATCACCGCTCTTTTGTCATGTGTCTCACGATACCATTTCATTGTACTTGATACCCCAATAATGACCCATACAATTCCGAGGCAGATCACCATATAAAAGCCCCATTCTGAGTTTATCCATAATCTCATAAGCAAAACAGCCCAAAAGAGAATATTGAGGATGACAAACACCCAGAAAACCTCTGCCAAGCTGAAATAATCTATCCATTGAAAGAGAGGAAAGGACGAGGACTCTTCGATCTTGTCCTTTGTCATCTCTTTTGAATGGCGAAGATTAAAATCGAGATCCGGATCCCTGGGCATGAGATATCTGGAGCGTTCATAGTTGAGTATGGCCTTACCCAGACGATTCATCCGGAAATAACAATTCCCCAAATTGTAATATACAGCCCCTCCCACAACCCTATCCTGTATCAGTTCCTCATAAGCTGTTGCAGCCTTCTCATATGCACCCTCTTTATAGTCCTGATTGGCCTGGAAGAAAAGATCGTATCCTTCAGTCCCTGATGAGCCGTACACAATGAATGCGGATATGACCATGAAGACACAAAGAACACAGGCTATAAAAAAAGTTCCTCTTTTGATAGAGCTCATGGCAGTACCCTGTCTATCTTCTTCATCGCTAAGATAAGGTCTCCTTTCAGCTCTGCTGTGGAGCGTTTTCCCTCATCTCCAGCGTATATTACGGATTCTATATTCATAATTATATCGCGCACCTCAGTTGCCAATTGTTTATTGACACCATTTTCTATAAGTATGCCGTACACCTCTTCAGAGCTCAGGCTCTTACTCTTTAATCTGAAACGTTCATTGATGTACAGATTGGTGATCTTCACCATCTCTAAAGCAGGAGCATCCGAAGATAACGCCTTCATACGCTTAAAAAACCTTGCACCTGCCTTTTTGGCGACTATTGAATCTCCCTGGTGTCGATTCTTTGAAATGTAAATTTTGACCCCGAAAACCAGAAGAAAAACAAGTGGGGGAAGCAGTAAAAAAAAACCCACAGACCAGATGTCAAGTTGCTGGAACCTATTGGGCCTCAAACCGTCGAGACCTTCATGAATAGAGAGTATATCAAGCCCTTGAATATTTACCTCGTTCTTTACAGACTTTTCGATATCTATCTTCTGTTCGGTTCCCTGTGTATCTTCTTGTTTCCCCCCAGGCAGCACCTCAAGTGTAAGGGCCGTTGTTGTGCTCTTCATATATTGCTCCAAGTCAGGATCAAAATAGTTCAATGTTAAAGGTGGGATTTTATACTTTCCTGCTTTTTGAGGAACAATCGCCCATTTCATGGTCTTCTTACCTGACATGCCTTCAATTGTTGTCTCAATCTCGAGTGTGGGCTGATCTTCGTATAACTTTATATCTTTGATCTCCGGAATCTGTAAATCCTGTATCAAACGAGCGTTTCCCTTGCCTGAAACGACTGCTGTAAGTGTAGAAGCCCCCCCTTTCTTTATTTGAGTCGGCATAAGAGAGACGCCCAATGAAAAGTTGCCAACCAGCCCGGAAAAATCTCCGGGCATTCCCTTCTGCGGGAGGGGATCTATTTCCAGCTCAACAGGATGAGAGCCTATAGATACGGGTCTTGCCCTTGCCATATTAAAAAATGGGGAGTCAAAGAGGCTTTCTCTCCTTGAACGAGTATGCTCATCTATAACCTTCATCTTTAAGTATGCCGGGGGGATCGTATACGTGCCCGGTTTATCTGCGATTACAGCATATCTCAGTTCAATTACAGAACATCTCACCCCCTGCAACAAAGAAGCGTACTCTTTATGATCTCCCAACTTCTTAAATTCAAGACCCTGTACATCCGGAAGGATTAGACTGATATCACTCACATCCTTGGTTCTGTAAAACTTTAGTTTATAGATAAACTCCTGGCCGATATATCCTCTGTCATCCGATAAATGAGCACTTAAAAAGAGGGAATCTTTCTTCTCGCCGGACTCAGACGGGGACTCTCGAATCTCAAGGTACACAGTCTGACTCTTGTATCTCTTACCACCTATCTCAACCTCAGCAGGTCCGATGCTAAAGCTTCCCTTCTTTCTGGGCGTGATATAGTAAATGTAATCCACCTCTTTAGTGATCTGCCCATTTATTACCTGAAAGCGGCTGGAGGTCCCTCCTTCTGTTACATCAAAAGGCTCAAGCCCGTAAATCACGGGTTGGGGGACATTGTTCTTTCCCTGTATCTTTATCACCATTTTGATGGTATCTGACAGACTCGCCTCTTTGGGGTATACCTCCAGAGAAACTGCTTTCTGAGCACCGGCAGGATCACCACTGCAAAATAAAGATACGCACAAGACAATCATCCAAAAACAGCTTTTGTATATACCCCTTACCATCTCTTTCCTGACCCGCCTGTGAGTTTTCTCTGCCCTTTTTGGCCTTTAAGTACTATTGAAGGGTCATCCTTTATATTCTCCAATAAGGCTTCAGCTCTATTCCTCGCCATCTGGGTATCGGTTTGAGGGGGGGCCTGTTTCTTTTCTTCTCCTCCGGTATCATTCATTTCTTTGCCCTCAAGCTCACCTGATGGCACCTCTTGGTCTGTTTTGGCTCGCTCCTCTCTATCCTCTTCTCTTCCTTGTCCCTCTTTTTCCTGGGATTCTCCGTCTGTCTGCTTTTTTCGTGAGCTGTTCCCACCATCAGTAGGTTTTTGGGATTCTTTCGATCTTTTCTCGTCTTTTTTTCCATTATCATTTTCATAATCAGGCTTTTTTTGCCCGTTTTTTTCTTCTTTTCTCTTTTTTTCCTCTTCTTCTGCCTGTTTTTTACGAAAAAGTGAAAGCTCATAATTGAACCGGGTATCTTCATCGTCTCGTTTTATCTTCAAAGCCTCTTTAAAATCGACTGCTGCTTTGGCAAACTCTCCTTTTTTAAACGAAGCTGCACCTCGGTTGTACAGGGCACGAAAACGGATATTGTCATCATCCGTACGTCTTAACACGCTAGTAAATGCAGCCTCACTGCCATCAATATCTCCATTTTGAAAGGCTGCACACCCCCTGTTATAACGAAACCGCACATCCTTTGGATGATCCATATCCTCTTTTCTAAAGACCTCCAATGCTTCTTTGAATTTGCCCTGATTGTACAGCTCTTCCCCATCTGTCTGTGCAAAGATCAACGCTGTTTGCCCCCAGAGCATGAGAAATACGATAAAGCTACGACCCCCTGCCCTGAATAATCTTTCACTTAAAAACCCTTCTAATAAAAGTAAAACCATTGCCGCAAATAAGAAGAGATAAAAACGCTCCTCAAATACCCTGATCTTACCGCTCTTGAGTACGCCTGCTTCAGTCCTTTTTCGAATCCCGTCAAAGTAGATTCTGTCCAAATCGAGATCACCTTGTATGGATCTCACGTAAACACCTCCGGAGACATCTGCAATATCCTTTAAGGTCTTTTCATCCAATTTTGAAAGGACGAGTCTTCCCTGATCGTCTTTTTCAAAACCCTCCTCTTCCATCTGGGGTACAGGACCTCCGGAAGGATCACCCAAGCCAAAGACAAATATACGAATTCCAAGTTCTCCTGCCCTCTTCGCTGCAATAAATCCTTTCCCTTCATTATCTTCCCCATCGGTGATTAAGAGGATTACCTTATCTGAAAGGCCTTTTTCGTCAAATGAATCGGATGCTCTATCGATGGCTTTTCCTAAATCCGTACCGTACACAGGGATAAGATCAGGCGAAACCTGATCTAAAAACATCAAAAGGGCGTTGTAATCTAGTGTCAGAGGGCATTGTAAGAATGCACTCCCTGCAAAAGCTACAAGTCCCAGACGATCCCCTTCGATTATATTTATCAGGTCAATTACCTCCCGCTTGGCACTTTCGAGGCGGTTCGGCTTGATGTCTTCCACCAACATACTCGAAGACACATCCATACACACCATTATATCAACCCCTCTTTGGGTCACCTCTTGAAACCGCTCTCCCCACCTTGGGCCTGCAAGGCCGAAAATCATCAGGGCCATTGATGCTATCAAAAAAGAGGCCCAAACAACCCTTGCCGGCCTCGTCTGTAAGATGCAAAGCCTTTCCAACAGGTCTCTATCTGCGAATCTTTCTAATCCTTGATCTCGCTTCCTGGATGCTATGATAAATACAAAGACGATAAAAGGGAGAACCCATAAAAGGTTCAAGACCCATAATCTGGCAAAGATCATGGTATACTCCTTATCAAAAAACTCTTAGAGAGAATCTCCAGTACAAGAAAAATAAGCGCTGGAATAAGAAAATAGGGATAGAGCTCTTCAAAGTTAAAGAACTCCTTCACCAGTATATCCGTTTTTTCGGCCTGATCGATCACATCATAAATCTCGGCCAACCTTTGACTGTTAGATGCCAGAAAATATTTCCCTTTACCGATTTCAGCCACCTGCCTTAAAATACTTTCTTCCAGGTCCACTCTTTGATAGACAGTTCGTTCACCGAACAACCCTCTCACTGTGAAAGGAACCGGGCCATGGCTGCCAACACCAATGGTATAGATCTTAATACCAAGGGTATTTAAGGCCTCAGCAGCCTCGAGTGGGCCTATGTCACCAAAATTGTTACGACCATCAGTAAGAAGGATGACAATCTTTGTCTGGGCAGGGATGTCTTTTATTCTTTTCCCCGCTACTGCAAGTGCAGAACCAATAGCTGTACTGTCTCCAGCCATTCCAATCTCCAATCTGTTTATCAAGCCCAGCAATAACCCCTTATCCATTGTCAGGGGCGATTGTGTGAAGGCATACTTTCCGAACACAACCAGTCCTATTCGATCATACTCTCTCTTTTTAATGAAATCTGTTACGACCTTCTTGACTGCTGTCAAACGATCAACCGGCTTGTCATCCACCTTAAAATCAATGGCCTGCATAGAACCTGAAGTATCGAGGCACAGGATAATGTCAACTCCAGAGGATTTGACTTCTCTTAAAACACTGTAAAGTTGAGGACGGCATACGCCAAGTATCAAAAGCGCAATACAGAGTGATCTTAGAATCAAGGGGATTTTATCTGTCAGTTCACCTCTTGTCCCGATACCCTCCTTGAGCCAACCCGTACCTGAAAAGGTCATGGCCGACTTCTGGTATCTCAAATGAATGACAATCAACAAGATCAAAGGTATAAAAGCAAAAGCTATATATGGATATGCAAAACGAAACACGAGGCCTTCTCTTCCTTCTGTGATTTTAGTAGTTTAGCTTTTTGAAAAGAGTTGCAAGAAGCGGCAATCAAATTTAATGCGTGTAGTTGTCTGAGCTTCTAAGTGAGTTAAGAAAGAGAAAAGATGCGAGTTTTACACGCATTAAATTTGATTGCCGCTTCTTGCATGCTTAATCTTTTTATTTCATAAAGCTACACTGTTACTGAAGTATGAATATTATCTGCCCTTCGGGTATTTTCTATATATTCCCTCGCCTGCAGCCAGTGTTTTTCCTTCTCTTTTAAATCTGGAACAACATCTGCAAACTTGACCAGATCCGCATCTTTAAGAAGCTTAAGAATCTTTCTGTCCTCATCACCCTCAAAAAAGGCTGCGATCTCCTCTGTGGTTAATTCATATGCAGGGAAGGAACGTACTGCCTCTATATATTTTCTCAATATCTCAGAGAGAGAAAAATAGTAAAGTTTTACCTCACCCTTTTCAAATATCTTTGAGCGGTTTAATTTCTCAAGGGCCTTGATCGCTATACTGTCCGGAGGTTCGGCATAAATACTCTCTTCTATCCTGTCTTTTCGTTTCTGAATCATCTTCCATACCAAAAAACAGATCAATACGATCAAAGCAACAAGTACATACAATTCCAATCTCTGCCATAATGCCCTTTTTACTGAAATAATCCCCCTTATAGGCTGGATATCGGTTTTATCTGCTTTGTCCTGAAGAGATCCCTCAACATTGAGCGCTATAGGATCGCTGATCATTACCCCCTCATTACTGCTTGCATCCAAAAATGGCAGGCTTAAACGTGGTGCTTCAAAGCTCCCAAGGGTATCGACCATGATCTCGAAAATCGCCTCGTTGAATTCGAATCTCCTTGAAATCACAGTGAGTTCTTCCAGACCCTTCACAACTGGATTGTCCACAATTCTGGCCCCTTCAGGCAGGACATAACTCAGTTTCAAGGTTACTACTTCACCGGGTTTGGCCTGTTTTTCGAAAAATTCGGCTTTCATTTGAAACTCATTCTCTTTTGTTTGAGCAAAAACGACTTGCAAAGAGAAAAAAAACGAGAGAAGTATCATTAAAATGCCGAGTCTGTTCAAGCGTACATCCCCCTTTGATGAAAGAAAGCGGTCAAGGGCTCAACAACCGAACCATCCGTACTAAACTCAACCAGAGGCACCTGTGACTTATTCAATAGCTTTAAAAGAGCTTTGTCAGCTTCCTCTATTATAGCCTCCCATCTCTTTCTTACAATCTCATCATTGGTGTTTACCAGAGCAACAACCCCGCTCTCTGGGTCTTTCATACGAACGTAACCCGCCTTTGGGAGTGATTTTTCTGCTGGATCCCTCACCTTTAAAGCTGTAAGGTCGTGTTTTTTGGAAGTAAGCATCAATGAACGCGTCAGGTGCCTCTCAGGGTCTCTGATCATAAAATCCGAGAGTAAAAAAACAATGGCACGGCGTTTTACCACCCTGTTCAGATAGTCGAAGGCAGAACCGATATCTGTGTTCTTTGAGGGAGGGGTAAAAGAAAATATCTCTTTTATCAAACGCCATACGTGTCCCGCCCCTTTTTGAGGGGGAATAAACTTATGGACCTCTTTGCTGAAAAGGATTGCCCCCACCTTATCATTGGTCCGTATCGCTAAAAAAGAAAGAAGGCCCGCAACCTCTGCGATAACCTCCCGTTTAAACCGCTTCCTTGTCCCAAATCTATTCGATGCAGATAGGTCCAGAAGCAATATCACTGTGAGTTCTCGCTCTTCATGGAATATCTTTACAAAGGGACGGCCGAACCTGGCAGATACATTCCAATCAATATCTCGAACATCATCGCCCGGCTGATATTCACGTACTTCGGAAAATTCCATACCCCGTCCCTTGAATGCACTTACGTACTGACCCGTAAAGATGTCATTGGCCAGGTATTTCGTTCGAAAATGGAGCCTCTGAATCTTTGTATACAGTTCTTTTGGAAGCATACCTACCTCTATGGGACTTCAATCCGCTCAAGAATACTATTGATTATCTCATCTGTTGTCATTCCTTCTGCCTCTGCCTCATAGCTTAAAATTATTCTATGCCTGAGAACAGACGGGGCCATCTGTTTTACATCCTGGGGTGTTACATATGCCCTGCCGCTTATGAATGCATTGGCTCTGGCAGTCTTCCCAAGATAAATCGAAGCTCGTGGGGAAGCGCCATAGCGAATCAGATTTGAGATGTCGATTCTGGCTCTTTTGGTGTCTCTTGTTGCCTGAACAATCTTTATTATATAGTCCGTGATCTTTTCCTCCATGTGTATCGAGTCAACCACTTCTTTGGCGTCACTTACAGCAGATAGGTCCATGGCTGAACAATGGGTTTCTGTCACTCCACAATACACCCTTTTCATTATTTCCTTTTCTTCTACATCAGAGGGATACCCGATCTTCAGCTTCAGCATAAAGCGGTCTGTCTGTGCCTCGGGCAAGGGATATGTCCCTTCTTGCTCAATCGGATTTTGGGTTGCGAGAACCATAAAAGGTCGATCCAGACGAAACGTCTCCAGGCCTATAGTAACCTGATATTCCTGCATTGCCTCAAGGAGTGCGCTTTGAACCTTGGCAGGGGCTCTGTTGATCTCATCCGCAAGAATAATATTGTGAAATATCGGCCCTTTTCGAGTCTCAAACCGCCCTGTATCCGGCCTGAATATCTGGGTTCCCAAGATATCTGCAGGGAGAAGATCAGGGGTAAACTGAATTCGCTGGAAACTGGTATTGATTGTGGCTGCCAATGTTCTGATCGCTGTGGTTTTCGCAAGCCCCGGCAAACCTTCCAACAACAGATGCCCGTCACATAGAAGACCTATCAAAAGATTGTCAATCAATTCCTTTTGCCCTACAATAACCTTCTCTAACTCGGCCTTAAGCTGTTTAATGATCATGCTCTTTTTATTCACATCTTCATTCAATCTCTGCATATCCATTTCGTATCCTCTCTGGGTATTTTTAAATCGTATATTTTAAATGAACTGTTAAAAAAATCAAGACCATTTTATTCCCCAAAATAGAATTATCCTCGTCTTTCTTAGACTTAAATCCTTCATCCTAATAAAAAAAAATGGTTGTAACAATTTAGCTTTTGAAGAGAGTGGCTTCATTCAGCAAAAAATCGGTCTCAGAAAAGACAATCAAATTATAACAAATTCCTTGACATAAATGAAATGCGTTGCTATTGTCCATTCACGATACCCTGTAATCTATGTTTATTTTGCAAAGCTATCTTACAAGAGCCATCAAAAAAATGCATATCGAATAGGGGCAAATAATGGAAAGAAAAGCAAGGATTGAAAGGAAAACTTCAGAGACGGATATTACATTGGAACTCAATATCGACGGTTTGGGCCAATACAACATGGACACCTCTATTCCTTTTCTCGATCACATGTTGTCTTTGATGACCAAGCACGGTTTTTTTGATCTCAAGATAAAGGCTACGGGGGATACAGAGGTCGATCTTCACCATACTGTAGAGGATATAGGGATCTGTTTGGGCGAGGGCTTTAAAAAAGCATTGGGAGAAAAGGATCAGATTGCGCGATACGGAGATGCATCAGTGCCTATGGTTGAAGCTATGGCCTCGATTGTAATGGATATATCGGACAGGCCCTTTCTGGTGTACAATACAAGAGTTAAAAAAGGGAAGATAGGTGAATTCGATATCGAATTGATATGGGAATTCTTCAGAGCATTCAGCAGCAGTGCGGGTATCACCTTGCATATAAATGTTTCGTATGGGAAAAACGCCCATCATATCATCGAGGCGATATTCAAGGCCTTTGGAAGGGCCTTAAACAAAGCTACGGCTATTGATGGAAGGATTAAAGGGGTTCTATCGACGAAAGGAATGCTTTAAAAGGACATATTAACCCAATAAAATATCATTTATACAATGGAAATTATACCAGCTATTGACTTAAAAGAAGGAAAATGTGTTCGCCTCTTGCAAGGTGACATGGATAAAGCCACTATATTTTCGGAGGATCCTGTAGATGCAGCTCGAATGTGGGAGAAAAGAGGGGCAAATCTAATTCATATCGTTGATCTGGATGGATCTATTGCAGGAAAACCTAAAAACAAAGAAATTATCGAGAAAATCATGAAATCTATACATATTCCGATTCAACTCGGCGGAGGAATACGGGACTTGTCCACAATGGATCAGTATCTTTCTCTTGGTGTGAACAGGGTAATATTGGGAACAGTGGCCCTTGAATCACCCGATTTAGTGCAAAAGGCATGTGAAAGATATCCTGGCAGGATCCTGGCAGGCATAGATTCAAAAGACGGTCTTGTCGCAATACGGGGTTGGACCGAGGTTACCAAAAAGAGATCAGAGGAGGCTGCAAAAGAGCTAGAGACCTTTGGTGTTATAGCGCTTATCTTTACTGATATTAAACGTGACGGGATGCAGACGGGTCCGAATATTGAGAGCACAAAGAAGCTCGCTCAATCCGTTCATACTCCGGTTATTGCCTCAGGCGGAGTGAGCACGATTAAAGATATTGAAGAACTCTTAAAGATCGAAGAGTTTGGTGTAACAGGGGTTATTATTGGAAAGGCCCTCTATACAAACTCATTGAGGTTGGAAGACGCGATAAAACTGGCGAGTTCTCGCCCATAGACCGATTAGAATCCTCTCTTTTCAAATCCTTCAACACAATCGCCCTTGTATTCGGTCATATGAGATTCTCCATTGAATGTAACATGTTTAATAATTTTTGCCAACCGTTCGACAACGGATCGATCACAAAACGAACTTACTATCGTTGACCTGCCCGCTTTACCCATCCGCATGCAAAGCGTCTGATCAGAAATCAGCTCTTCAATATAATCAACAAACAATTCCATCCCATTATCAGGGGGAACGAGAAACCCATGTAATCCATGTTGAACCAGTTCGGAAATTCCTCCTACATCTGTTACCACAACAGGACGTTCCATGGCCATGGCTTCGAGTATTGCATTTGGAGCACCTTCGATAGATTTCTCTGGAGAGGCCAGCACGATAACATCGCAACTCTTATAAAATGTTTCAATCTCTTGAATATGACCAAGGAATGTAACAGAAGGTTTTAAATTACTCTTAAAGAAATACTGTTCAACATGTTCCCTCCACCCGCAATCCCCTGCAAAGAGAACCCGTAATCCCGGCATTTTCGCCTTTAAGACATGAATAAGATCGGCAAGAAAATAAACTCCCTTTTCAGGTGCAGGTCGAGCAGCAATACCTAAAACAGGAGTGCCCGGCGATATTCCCATGTTCTTTCTGATTGTAGGCTCTACTTTTTTTGGGTCGAAACGGCTGGTATCTACCCCATTGGATACGATAAAGGAAGGCACTCTCAAGTGTTTTGAAAGCGATTGAAGGACAGAATCACAATTACAGATAAGCGCATCAGGAGGCCTGTATCGTCCAAAATAATCCAACCCTTTTTTCTGAAAAGAGTCTGTGGGTCTGCTTCCAGCTCGCCAGATAGACTTGATCCCCAGCCTATGGGCTACGATTCCGGCAACTGTCCATGAAAATGAACGACTTGCATAGATTAAATCCGCATCGAATTGCTTAGCCGTTCTTGTCACAAATCGAACCGAACTCCACCATGATTTGGCAAAGTGACCGGCCCGCCTTATCTTTTCATAAGGAGAAAGGGGGTATTTCCCTTCCCTAATAAGTGTTGGACAACAAATATAATCATCTACCCCCATATCTCTAAGCGCCTGTTCAAAATACAAACCAGGCCCTATTAAAGATACGACATCAACACCAAATTCCGGAAGCCTTTTGATACTGATCACCCCTTGTCGTTCTGCACCGCCAAAAGGTTCGCCAGGTTGAAGAAATACAATTCGAGCCCTTTTGTCTTTAATGCGCTCGTCTCGATAATGGTCTAACAAATTCATAAACAGAAACCCTCTTATCTGTTTCTAGCTCTATGAAATAGAAAGCTATTCGCAAGCTGTTATTCCGTTTCTATTATCAGCCTAATATCGATCCATAAATGACTATTTTACAAATGACATAGGCTTTGTAAATCCCAGTCTTTCTTTAAATGCGAGCAATGCAAGCCCAACAGAAGTTGTAATCATTTGCCTTGTCCTTCTTGCAAGTGCTACGGTGAGGCCCAAGTTCGCAGGAAGATCCAATATGGAAAATGCCAATGCAAGTCCTCCTTCGGCTGCGCCGATCTGAGCCGGTATAAAAAAGAGAAGGAGGGAAAAAGCACTCATTATTGCACCGGCAAAGAGCGCTTCAGTGACACCGATAGTATACCCCAGGCTCCACGATAGGATGAGTATTTCTACGGACATCAGTATCCGCTCTACGAGATGCCATAGGATTGCCCTCCGAAATGGTTTATAGAAGTGAAAAGATGAACCTTCTAAAAGGTCGAGGACTCGTCTTACAATAAAATCCTTTGGAAAAATCCTTATATTTCTCAAAAGCCTCAACCAGAGCGGCCAATAAAAAAGCATTAATACTGCAAGAAATGAAGACAATATCAGGATTAAAAACCTGGGTTCATCCTGAATATACGTAAAATAATAAATTGTGCCCAATAAAGAAAAGACCAATCCCGCGATCGTCGAAGAGATTGTATCGAGGATTACTGAAGGAGCGCTTGTAATCTGCCCCCGTTTTTCAGCAATCAAGGAGGTTTTAAGAACCTCACCGCCTATACTCAATAGCGGGGCAATGATATTAATCGCCTGTGCTTCAAGTCTTATAACAAAAAGCCGTGTCCTTGAGGGAACAGAGTTGCGCGGCGTTGCCTCTACCAATCCATACCAACCGCACGCAGCAGCAAAATTCCAGATTCCAAATAACGGGAAAATAAACAGAACTGGCCATCCAACTAAGGCCAATTGTTCTATTGCTACAATAATTTGATTTCTAAATACAACCCCAAGGGTTACGACAGCAATAATTGCAGCTATACGCAAAAAAATACGCAATCTGTTCTTAAAAAGACTCACTCCCTTTTAAAAAACTCGCAATTGATAATTCAAATAAGAGATACTTCTCTTTAAAGTTCTTCGATAGATATTTGATTACAGAATTGCTCTCCTATTATTCTCCTTTTGAAATCTTACCAATTCTAATATCCTTCCCAATGTCAATGGAGATTCAACTTCGCCACGACAGGCGTACCAACAGATTTTACAAGAAACGCACTTAATATGCTTACTGTTATAATCAGAAAAATAACTTGCAACCGGCAAATCAGGACAGGGCCTTACATAACCATCTGGTGTTATATGAACAGTCAATTTGCCTGCCTGACAGTTTGGAATAAAACCATTTCTATTAAAATCAATAATCCGTTTAAGGTACCAGTCAGAATTAAAAACACGTGTGCCGTTTTGCTTCATCTGTAAAATACTCTCTACAACTTCCTTAAGATAGATCAAATGATTTTTTTCAATAACATGCCTTTTATTTCCGTTCTTTTTCGATGAATAGCAACTAAAAGTTATACCAACACCCCATTCAATTGACCTTTTAGCAAGGTCTATAATCTGATCCAGATTTGTATCCATAATTACAGTGTTAATCCCCAATCGTTTAAATCCTATCTTCTTTATCTCTGGTAATATGTCAACGATATGTTGATATAGACCTGGAATTTTTCGCTGCTCATCATGGGCCATATTGGGATAATTCAAAGAGATAGAGATGCTGTCGAGACCGTTCCTATAGAATTCGTATGCTTTCTGAGGGGTTAAAAGAGATCCGTTGGTAATTAAAGCAACAAATTCCGTGCTGCTGCTCTTTGTCTCTTTTATAATATGAGCAATATCAGACCGTAAGAGCGGTTCTCCTCCAGTTAAAACCACTGCAAATGGATTAAAATATTCTACAATAGGTCTATAATCTTTCAGTTCTTTTTGTTTAGGAGACTTCCAGTAATCACAAAAATCACACTGTGCATTGCAGCGTTTTGTAACTTCCAAATAGATAATGCGGGGTTTTCCAAGGATTGTATTGCGTATAAATTTCGGATATCTCTTTAGAACAGAAAGATAGCCATTATTTGAAAAAAAACCATTCGATCCTCTTTTTGATTCCATAAATATATTCCCAAACATGTCAAAAGCCCTTTTCCATAACATTGAGATGAGTACTGTCTCTTCTTGTTAAATATGCCAAAATAGCGGGTAAAACCGTAAGTGAGGCAATAAGACACATTCCAAGACCGATTACAGCCAAAAGGCCTATTGAATGCAGACCCGGATGTTCTGCACTTAACATTCCTCCAAAACCAATCATTGAAGTACCTGTAGTAATAGCAAGGGCACCTTTGGTCTCCCTGAGAGCCAATGAAAGGTGACTCTTACTATTCTCATGATAACGATGAAACATATGAACGCTATTATCTATCCCCAAACCAATAATGACGGGGAAAACCAACATATTAAAGAGGTTAAACCGTATATCAAAACAGACCATTATTGCAATCAGCCAAATTATACCTAAAATGAGAGGGGAGAGTGTGATACATGTTGATTTGATACTCCTAAGGTCAAATAATAAAAAGAGGGAAATCATAAAGAATGTTACGAAAAAAGCGATCTTAGAATCACGTTTCAATATCGATAGCATATCGGCAAAGACCAATGGTTCACTCGCTGCATAGTAAGTCTTATTTGCAGTTACGATCTCTCTTATCTCTTTCGAAAACTCTAGAGCATTTCTAAGGTCGAGTAACGATCTGCTCTGAAAAATATAAACGAGCTGACCGAATGTTCCGGGCAGACCCCTAAATGGTCTTTGAAGAGATTCCGGAATATCATTGATAGTTATTGCTGACACATCTACATATCTGCGCAATTCTTCAACTTTTTCCATTGCTTCTTTAGGAATATACTTGATAAAATCCGAATGAAGAGTATTCTTAAGTTTATCAATAATAGCAAGCTTCTGCTCTTGCTCAGCTGGAATTAAACAATTGAGAGACCTCACACCTTTTACGATAGAAGACTGGTTATCAGATATCCTCTTTGAAACAGCATCTTGTACTTCCTTGGCTTCATCTATATTATTTACCAAAACAATTGCTGCATCCTGTGGATCTGTAAATACTTTATGCATTTTATTTTTAAATTCGCGACTCTCCTTCATTTCAGAACGGAGTTTCCTAAGATCGTATTCAAACTGGGCTTTCGGTAAAAGTACAATTGCTCCTATTGTTATCATTCCACCCACAAGGAGTATTATGAATGTAAAACGGGATGAGATACCTATGGGAATACGATTTGGTTTTCCAAATGAATGAAGGATACCTATTTTTTCAGAAAAGATAAGCAATGAAGGAAAGATCGTAAAGAACGAGATTAAAGAAAAGAGTATTCCTGTGCCTGCAATAAATCCAAATTCACTGAATCCTTTAAAATCAGTAACAGTAAGAGAGTAAAAAGCTACCGTTGTTGTCAATGCTGCAGTAAGAGAAGCTCGTCCTGTTTTTGATAGGACCACTGTCAATGAACTTATCAGATCGGTCCCAGCTCTTCGCTCTTCAAAATACCTGCTCAACATATGTATGCCGAAATCGATTCCAAGACCAAATAGTACAACAAAAAGAAATACAGTGATCAAATTTAAGTTTCCAATTATAAGGTAAATAAGGGCAAATGTAAATACAATCCCTATAGCTAAAGGAAAACAGATAAAAAAGAAGGATAAGATATTTCTAAAATAGAGGGTGATAAGAAGAAAGATGCCCAACCCTGCCCAGAATCCACTCGTTTTTACATCCTGGATTACTGTGTCAAATTCATCAATACGGTTCTTGAAGGTTCCTCCTACACTAACCTTCATGTCAAGGTGTGCCTGTTGAAGCTCATCTTTCGATACAAGCGCAACAATTTCATTATAGATCCTCCTTGCAAAGGAGATGTTGCTGGTAACTCCATTTGGATAGACAACCAGAATAAGAATCTGACCATCCTTGCTCTGGAAATATTCCAGTGCGTCTTCACTGTTCTTATATCTGGCCTCTATATCTGAAAAGTCTAGTTTTGGGGGAGGTTTACGAATTAAGCCGAATAAGAGTGGGTTTCGATAGACCTTCTCGTAAGCTATCCGATAATCTATACGGGACTTAATCGCCTTTAAATCTTTAAGTTGTATATAGAGTATTCTGTTTTTTTTGAATACTTCTACATCCCTTTTATACTGAACAAAAGAAACCCACTGCAGCCTTTCTATCTTTTCTGATAGTCGATCAGCATAATCTATCGATCGGCTTAAGTCTGAAGACTCAATCATAACCATCAGGTTTCCAAATCCTCCAGTTTTCTCAATGACTGCCTCAAGATTCTTTATACTCTTCGTATCATCAGGCAAAAGATCAATGAGGTTAGATAAGACGTCTATTCGTAAAACAAATATAATGCTTATTAATGTAGTGAGAAAAGAAAAGACAAGGATTTTCTGATAGGAACTGAGAATAAAAAGAACAAGTCCATATATGTTTTTGTCATTAAAAATTCGATCAAGAAGTCTCACTCCCTTTCCTTCATAAAAAGAGAATACCCCAACATCTTGTATACGAGTTTAGCCGCCAGGAAATCTGGCGCAATGATTCCTGGAATAGGACAGAGTTCCACCACATCAAACCCTACAATCCTCCTTCTTTTTGCAACCTCTCTTATAATCTCCAGCAATTCATGCCAGCCTAGTCCTCCTGGCTCTGGTGTACCTACCGAAGGCATAATCGCCGGACTCAAAACATCCAGGTCCAATGTTATGTAAACGTTTCTCGAAAGATGGGATATCATCTCTTCTAAGAATTGCCCTCCTTTCATAATATCCCTCTCAAAGAAAACTGGAAGGCCTCTGATCTTTATGAAATCCATCTCCTCTTTTGAAAGGCTTCTGATACCAACATGTACTGTAGATGCATAATCCATGATTCTTCTCATTACAGTTGCATGATTGTATTTGGTCTCACAATAAGAATCTCTGAGATCTGTATGAGCATCGAGCTGGAGGACGCTTAAGTTTTGATACTCCTCTGATAATGCCTTGACAGCTCCAATGCTTATAGAGTGTTCCCCCCCCAATATCACTATGAGTTTCCCCTTCTGATTTAATTGAGAAACGACTTCATATACCCTCTTAAACATCCCCTTGGGACCAGACATTTCAGGCTCTAACTCATTTATGGTATGAATCCCGGCCTTATACGTTTCAATATCGAGTTCCTCATCATATAATTCTATATAAGCTGAGGCACTTATAATCGCCTTAGGACCTTCCCTTGCTCCAGCGCGAAACGAGACCGTCTGATCATAAGGGACGGGTAGAACGATTGCCTTTGAAGTATCCAGTTCGGAAAACTCTTCAGGCAATCCACCAAAGTTGAATGGTGTAAATAATTTACTTGCGAATAACCTCTTCTCTTTTGAAGTAAACAAAACAGACTATAATACCTCCAAATTTCTTCCCATCTTAAACTTCGGGAACTTCCTTCTTTCCAGTAATTCCTTTGAATCGCTTAAAGCGACACTGGCTATTATGGGAAGGGCTATCGTAGCATCTGAGTATACAGAAACGCATAAGGCTTCATTTGCTATCTTGCCCC
This sequence comes from Thermodesulfobacteriota bacterium, assembly GCA_034189035.1. Taxonomy (GTDB): domain Bacteria; phylum Desulfobacterota; class UBA8473; order UBA8473; family UBA8473; genus JAUXFK01. Next base: position 43,826 of record JAXHVA010000013.1, on the reverse strand, counting down.
ACGATTTTGCCTCTTGGAATGTACAACCACTCAGTCCGCCCCAGTGAGGGGCATCAGTTGAGATTTGAATCCCATATTTATGTCCATCCGCCTTCTTCTCATCTAAAAAACGAGCCACGACTTGGGCCTGTTGTATAAAGTTCTTCGGCACACCACCACCTACATAAATGACACCTGTTGATTCAGAAACAATTACAATCTCGGTCAATTCTAAAACATCATATATTGTATCCAACTGCAAACTATTGGTCCCAGCCCGCCTTCCCAGTGCAATAGAGATACCAATAGAACTGTCCGCAATCGCTGGACAGTATATAGGGACATTTGCCTTAAAAGCGGAAGTTAATATCCCTTCTTCTGTTCCTGCATTTGAAAGTTTTTCACCCAAAAGATAGAGGAATTCTCTGGTAGTATACGGCCGATCCTGTTCTAGCTCAGTAACCCAATTTTCTATAAAATCATCGGTCTTATCAAATTCCTTCTCCCTTGCGAAGACATCGTATATCCTGTCTATGCCTTCCTGAAAAAGCTGCTTATCATCGACATGGGGGCTTCCCTGCCAATGAAACCTTCCAAGGGTTTCATGACAGTCATGAAAAAGATTTGCTCCAGTCGAGACGATACAGTCTATCATTCTATTTTTTATCAAAGATGCAATCAGCTTTCTCATCCCTGCAGGTACCATAGCCCCGGCCAAACCGAGAAAAACAGTTGTGTCATCCTTTAACATATTGACCCATATGTCTTTCGCAAGGGAAATACTCTTGCCCTGAAAAGCTGTCTTCCCCATCCTTTGTATCAGCTTCTGTAAATCAGGAGAGTCTTCTATTTTTATAGGAGACACCGGTGTTTGTAAAAGATCGTCCATATTATTTCCTCTAACCTACTAGATTCAGCCGTTCCTTATATACAATATCAGTTGCAAGGCGTATATCTTTTGGGAACTCTAAACCCCTGTCTAAAAGGTTAACTTCGGTTTTCTTTAGACCAAATATCTCCTCTATAAAAGATATGCTGTCTTTCGAATCAAACTTCTTACAAGAAAATATATCGATACTCAAAAACTGCTTTGAAGGGAATGTATGAATACTGATATGGCTTTCCGCTATAAGGACAACCCCTGACAATCCCCAATCCTCAGGTTTTTTCCCGACGTATTTAAATACATATGGAGGCATAATCTTAGTCATTGATATCCTGTCAGGAAAGGTGTCTAAAAAATTATAGATAAATTCAATGTCTTTTAGCTTCGCACTATCGATGCTGTATCCATCCAACATTAGATGTTGTCCAAAACCATGCATCTCCCTCATACCTCCTTCAATCTAAATTGATATCTATTCAATTATAATGTGGAAGCAAAAAGTAAGCTCTATCCTTTATCTCAATCAAATTCCATGTCCTTATTTCATGCATATAACCTTTTTTATTTTTGAATAGTTGACTTATGCAATAGGACATCTCGGATAACTGCTTCATGGCCAAAGGTGCTATCCACCTGATAGCAATTATCCTTTCGGATTTAGAACTTGGGTTTTTGCCCCTTAAAAAAACAACTATAGAAGCACGTTATTAATGGAGCTGCTTAAAAAAAAATTACTCAAGAATATTGGGAGACTAAAGAATCGTTTCTTCCAGATCTATTGACTGGACGGATAGAAAAAATGGTAGGCAGTAATGAATGGGGTTCTTGGACTATTTAAGCATATCGCTATCCCCAATCCACCATTTTCCCAAAGACTACCCTCTTTTTGTCTGCCTCATCTTCATCCTCATCCGAGGTATCCATAAAAGCTCCTTGTGTTAATTATCCAATAAAGGATTAATAAAACATTTCTTTTTATACCACATATTACAAAATGTCAAGATTTTTTTATAAAATTAAGTATATTCGCTCCGACAAACTCCCTGATATCTATCAACTCCTCAAGCCCTTTCATATCATGATTAAAAACTTAGCTTACTTTTATATGTGTTTTGCGATAATAATTATTTGGCTGGTCTTTGACGAGGTTTCTGATTTGACTTCTTTCAATCGAAGCTCTCTTATGGCCTCTCTAAGTAAGAAAGTGTTGCACTGAGTTTTTTCAAGTAAAGTCTCTTATAAGAACCTCAGCAATCTGAACAGCATTTAAGGCAGCACCTTTTCTAAGGTTATCAGAGACAATCCACATATTTATCCCATTTTCTATGGATTCGTCTTCTCGAATTCTACCGACAAAAGTATCGTCTTTGCCAGCAGCACGAATAGGTAAAGGATACATCGAAGACGCGGGATCATCGACAACTACTATCCCTTGAGCCTGAGAGAGCAACTCCCTGACCTGAAGAACTGATATCTTCTTCTGTGTCTCGATATTGACCGATTCACTGTGTCCATAAAACACAGGTACCCTCACTGTAGTAGCAGTTATCCGAATCGAATCATCCTCAAGTATCTTCTTTGTCTCATTAACCATCTTGATCTCTTCTTTTGTATAGCCATTTTCAAGAAAAACATCAATTTGCGGAAGGCAGTTAAATGCTATCTGATGGGGATAAGCATTACATTCTATGCTTTGGAAACTCAGGATATCCTTTACCTGATCCTTGAGTTCGTCTATACCTTTCTTTCCTGTTCCAGATACTGCCTGATACGTTGAAACAACGACCCTCTTAATCCTCGCTACATCGTGAATGGGTTTGAGTGCCATAACCATCTGTATTGTAGAACAGTTTGGATTCGCAATAATTCCTCTGTTGTTAAACTGACCAATAGCATGAGGATTTATCTCGGGTACAACTAGAGGAACATCAGGATCCATCCTGAAGGCACTTGAGTTATCCACTACTATGCAGCCTGATTGAGCAGCAAAAGGAGCATATTCTTCGCTGATCGAACCGCCTGCTGAAAATAGAGCAATATCCATTCCTTCAAAAGAATCCCTTTCGAGGAGTTCGACCTTTACATCTTGGTTGCAAAATTCAATAAAAGAGCCCGCTGACCGACTAGAGGCTAAAAACCTGATCTTATCTACAGGAAAACACCTTTGCTCAAGTATCTTTATCATCTCTCTACCAACTGCCCCTGTCGCTCCAGCCACTGCAACACTATAGCCCTCTTTATTCATAATGTAAATCTCCCTAAATCTTTTTCATATATTCTAGGACTAAATCACCGATTTCTCTGGTGCCGTATCCCATCTGTCCAGCGGACAGGCCCTTTATATTCTTTGTAAGTACCATAATAATTGCATTCTCAATGAGTTTTGAAGAATCAATCTCTCCCAGATTTTCCAACATCAATTGACAGGCTGAAATAGCGGCTATGGGATTTATCACATTCTTTCCTGTGTACTTTGGAGCAGAACCTCCAATAGGCTCGAACATGGAAACACCTTCAGGGTTAATATTTGCACCAGCTGCTACGCCCATCCCACCCTGAATTATTGCCCCTATATCCGTGATAATATCTCCAAACATATTGTCTGTAACAACAACATCAAACCAATCAGGATTCTTTATAAACCACATTGAGATCGCATCAACATGGGCATAATCGGTCTCAATATCAGGATAGTCTTTTGAAACTTCGCGAAAGGTTCTCTCCCAAAGGGAGAAAGCATAGGTCAATACATTTGTCTTACCGCAAAGAGTGAGTTTCTTGCCCTTGTTTCTCTTTTGACACAATTCAAAGGCATATCTCAAACACCTCTCTACACCCTTTCTTGTATTTATTGACTCCTGTATTGCCACCTCATCGGATGTTCCTTTCCTTAAAAACCCACCGGAACCAACATAAAAACCCTCTGTGTTTTCTCGAACCACTACAAAATCAATATCATCAGGCCCTTTATCTTTAAGCGGGGTTTCTACACCAGGGTATAGTTTTACAGGCCTTAAATTTATATATTGATCGAGTAAAGATCTAAGCCTGAGCAGTATACCCCTCTCTAAAATTCCAGGTTTTACATCAGGATGGCCTATAGCGCCTAAATAAATTGCATCTGTCTGTTTAAGTTCTTGAACGACCGAATCCGGTAGGGTTTCACCGGTGCGCAGATACCTTTCCCCACCCAAATCATACTCTATAAGATCATAGTTGAATCCAGATATCTCTGATGCTGTCTTTAAGACCTTGAGTCCTTCAGTAACGACTTCCGGCCCTGTACCATCACCGGGTATCACTGCAATGCGATATCTTCTTTTATTCGTTTTCTTATTAATCACTTTTGCAATCCATACTTTTTTGTTATATATCCGATCAATCCTCCACTCTCTACCAACTCCTGCATGAAAGGTGGTATAGGCCGACACGTGAAGGTTTTTTTCCTTGTGTGATTTATGATCTCCCCCCTATTTAAATCCACCTCAACTTCATCCCCTTCCTCGGTGATATCAACAGCCTCAGGACATTCCAGTATAGGAAGGGCCATATTAAATGAGTTTCGATAGAATATCCTGGCAAAACTCTTGGCAACAACACAGGATATACCGGCTGCTTTGATAGCAATCGGGGCATGCTCCCTTGATGATCCACAACCGAAGTTCTTCTGCGCAAAGAGTATATCACCTTTCTTTACTTTCTGAACAAAAGAAGGATCAATATCTTCCATACAGTGTTTTCCTAATTCCTCAGGGTCTGTTGTATTCAAATAACGAGCAGGGATAATCACATCCGTATCAATGTCTGAACCAAACTTCAAGACTCTCCCTTTGAATCTCATCCTTATCTCCTGATAGATTAGAGTTCTTCCGGGCTTCCAATTCTTCCAAGTACAGCCGAGGCTGCAGCGATTGCTGGATTCGTCAGATAGACCTCGCTTTCAGGGTCCCCCATTCTCCCTATAAAGTTTCTGTTCGTTGTGGCCACTGCGCGCTCTCCTTTGGCCAGAACCCCCATATGACCACCAAGACATGGACCACATGTCGGGGTGCTCACCGCGGCCTTAGCATCTATAAAGATGTCTAATAGTCCCTCCTTGATGCACTGCTTATAGATCCATTGAGTCGCCGGAATAACGATTAAACGTGTATATGGTGCTACCCTTTTCCCCTTCAGGACTTGAGCTGCTACCCTTAAATCTTCCAATTTTCCATTTGTACAAGAGCCGATAAATACTTGGTCGATATGGACATCCCCTGCTTCGCTTATACCCCTTACATTTTCCGGAAGATGGGGAAAAGCAACCTGAGGCTCAATCTTTGATACATCATATTCCTTTGTATCACAATACGTTGCATCTTTATCACTAGTATAGAACCTATACTCTCTTTTTGCTCTGTCTTTAACATATTCTTCTGTGATACTGTCTGGGACTATTATTCCGCTCTTTGCCCCAGCTTCAATTGCCATATTGGCCATAGTTAGTCTTCCGGCCATTGGGAGACTTTTAATAACTTCCCCGGCAAACTCCATCGTCTTATATAGGGCACCATCAACCCCAATATCCCCTATAGTATACATGATGAGATCTTTGCCGTCCACCCACTTGTTGAGTTCTCCTTTATAGACAAACTTCATTGTCTGGGGAACTTTGAGCCAGGTCTCGCCAGAAATCATTGCTGCTGCGAGATCAGTGCTACCGACACCAGTAGAAAATGCCCCTAATGCACCATAGGTACATGTATGGCTATCTGCTCCTATCACGAGGTCTCCAGGGAGAACGATTCCTTTTTCCGGAAGCAAAACGTGCTCAATACCCATATCACCCACTCCGTAATAATGGGATATACCCTGCTCCTTAGCAAATTCCTCCATACGCTTTGCTTGATTAGCAGAACGGATATCCTTATTCGGAACAAAATGATCTGAAACAAGGACGACCCTTTCTCTATCATATACCTTTTTAGCCCCTGCCTTCTTAAACTCCTCAATTGCAATAGGGGCTGTAATGTCGTTTCCCAGGATAATATCTACTTTACAACTGATGATCTGTCCAGACTCGACCTCACGCTGCCCAGCATGATGAGCGAGTATCTTTTGTATTATAGTCATTCCCATTACTATTGTTCAACCTCAAAAATGTGTGATTAACCAGTATCCATCGAGAAATGAGCATGTATTTGCTAAATTGAATAATGAGGATTAAAGTTTCACTGCCGTTGAAGCCTTCTGATAGTTTTGTATTTCATGGCACTACAGTGATACCTATTGTATAACAATTGGGTGTTTCTTTCTGTAGGCAAGCCTATTTAAGGCATTTACAAATGCTTTGGCACTTGCCATAATGATATCAGTATCCGCTCCCTGCCCAATTACCTGAATTACATCCTCTTCTAACCTTACCGTAACTTCCCCGAGGGCATCCGTTCCACCTGTAATCGAATTTACAGCGTACCGTACCAATTTACAATCTGTCTTTGTAATCTCTGATATGGTTTTAAAAACTGCGTCTATTGGACCTGACCCAAATCCAGCCTTCTGTATGACCTCTCCTTCTATCTCTATCTGTACAGTAGCCACAGGTACAGTAACACTACCGCTAATCACATTGAGATATATCAATTTATATGTATCTGGTATCCTTAGGATTTCATCTATTATAATCGCCTCTATATCCTCATCAAAGACTTCCTTCTTTTTATCTGCCAACTCTTTAAAACGTTTAAACGCAATTTTCATGTTTTCTTCGGACAGTTCATATCCGATTTCTCTCAATCTTTCACGAAATGCATGTCTGCCAGAATGTTTGCCTAGTACCAAAGTGCTTTGGAAAACCCCTATGGATTGAGGAGTCATTATCTCATAGGTTGCCCTTTCCTTTAAGACCCCATCCTGATGAATGCCAGACTCATGGGCAAAGGCATTATTCCCAACTATGGCTTTATTGGGTTGTACACTTATGCCAGTTATATGAGTAAGCAACCTGCTTGTATTGTATATATGCTCTGTATGTATGTTTGTATCACATCTATGAAAATCTGTTCTTGTCCGAAGAGCCATTACAATCTCTTCTAAAGAGGCATTCCCCGCTCGCTCTCCGATGCCATTTATGGTGCACTCAACTCTCCTTGCTCCATTCTTTATAGCTGCAAGAGTATTTGCCACAGCCAAACCAAGATCATTATGACAGTGTACGCTTATGATAGACTTATGAATATTATTTACCCCTTCTCGGATATTCTTTATCAAGGAACCAAATTCATCGGGCATACAATAGCCAACTGTATCCGGTATATTTATGATCGTTGCCCCAGCATCTATTACTGCTTCAAATACTCTACAAAGATAGTCAATATCACTACGGGTTGCATCCTCAGCAGAAAATTCTACAAAGGGAGTATATGCTTTGGCAAGTTTCACAGCATTAACCGCTGCATCAAGGACCTCATCTTTGCTCTTATTTAACTTGTATTTCAGATGTAAATCAGAAGTCGCAATAACAATATGGATAATAGGGGTCTGTGCAGGCTTCAGTGCTTCCCATGCACGGTCTATATCACGGATATCCGTTCGTGCTAAAGCAGCAATCTTTGTTTTTCTAATCTTCTTGGCAATCTCCTTTACAGACTCAAAATCTCCTATAGAGCTTATTGGAAAGCCTGCTTCAATTATATCTACATTCAGCTTCTCTAATTGTTTGGCAAGCCTTATCTTTTCACCAACATTCATGCTGAAACCGGGTGATTGCTCTCCGTCTCTTAGTGTTGTATCGAAGATCTCAACAATATCTTTCATTTCCCTTTCCTATCTAATATCGATTCAAAATTCCTATTTGCGCAATCTATGTCAGGCTTAGATCTATATTCCTTCTCCTTCATTGACCTTGAATTAAATTTATCAGTTAAGGATGGATGTTATCTATATCTAATATAAACAGAGGATCTACGTCTCTTTTTCATTTAAATCACCAACCCTCTTTCTCCTTTCAAAAGGTATTAAAAAAAAGGGGCCGGAGAGGGCATAGGTCAGAAAAAGAGAAAATAACATTACCTGAGGACTAGCTACGATAACCATAATTAAAAGCACAAGAGTCACCAAAAAGCTAAAGGGTTTTCTTTTCAGTAAACCGTGTTCTTTGAAACTCGTGTATTTAATGTTGCTCACCATCAAAAATGAGAGGATATAAATCATTGCTAAAATAGTGAGATACTTCGTAGATTCATTATATCCAATGTAATAAAACAAAAGTACAGTAGATGCGATAAGGCTTGCCGCTGCCGGTATGGGAAGACCTGTGAACTCACCCTTAACTATATCTACCTGTACGTTGAATCTGGCCAGGCGAAGTGCACCACAAGCAACGTAAAGAAAGGCAGCTAACCAACCGAATCTTCCGAATGGTTGCAATGCCCACGTAAATACCAGCAAACTCGGCGCTATTCCAAAGGCAACCAAGTCGGAAAGAGAGTCATATTCAATACCAAACCTGCTTGTGCTTTTCGTAAGCCGAGCAATAGTGCCGTCGAGCCCATCGAAAAGGAATGATACGAGTATTGCAGTAGCTGCATACTGAAATTTCCCTTCCAACACAGATATAATCGCAAAGAATCCAGAGAGTAAACTTATTGATGTAAAAAGATTCGGCAATACATAAATCCCTTTTTTCATACCATCTTTTTTTCCTGCCTTCTTTCTTCTTCTCATTCTAAATACCCCATTATAGTTTCTCCACCCTTTACTTTTTGTCCTACCCTAACCTCAATCTTTGTCTCTAATGGTAAGAAAAGATCTACGCGAGACCCAAAGCATATCAAGCCAAATCTCTGCCCCCTTATAACACTGTCCCCCTTCTTAATCCAACATACTATCCTTCTTGCAACAAATCCAGCAATTTGAATAAAGAGGAGTTCTTTATGATCTTTAGTCTCCAACAACAGGACGTTTCTCTCGTTAAGTTGAGATGCCTTGTCAAAGTTTGCCGAAAAAAATCTCCCTTTCTTGTAGTGTGTATCCGCTATCGTACCGGATACTGGAATCCTGTTAACATGTACATTAAAAACAGACATAAATATGCTTATCTTAAATACACTTCTCTTTAAAAATTGATCTTCTGTCCATTTCTGTGCATAAATAATCCTCCCATCAGCCGGCGCAACCACTGCACTTTCATGATCGGGTATCGTCCTTTTTGGATTCCTAAAAAAAAAGATCAGAAATAAGTTGATTAAAGCGAAAAAGAAAGTAAGGTAAAATGGCACAAAGAAAGCAAAAATTACAGTGAGCAAGAAAAAAGGAACTATAAAGAGAAACCCCTCTTTGACAATAGGAAATTCTTTATATCGCAAGTTTAATCCTTCTTTTTTATCCAACCCATCATACTGCGGAGCTTCTTCCCAACCGTTTCAATGAGATGCTCACTGTCCCGTTTCCTCAAGGCATTGTAAACTGGTCTATTTGCCAGGTTTTCAAGTATCCATTCCCTGGCAAACTGACCACTTTGTATCTCTTCCAATACCCTTTTCATCTCTTCTCTTGTCTGCTGATTGATTATTCTCCTTCCAACCACTAAATCTCCGTACTCTGCAGTATCACTCACTGAATATCTCATATAATCGATTCCACCTTCATAAAATAAATCCACAATGAGCTTCAACTCATGAAGACATTCAAAATAGGCGATCTCTGGTTGATATCCTGCTTCAATAAGTGTATCGAATCCAGCCCTGACTAACTCAGAAACACCTCCACAAAGAACGGTCTGTTCACCAAACAGGTCTGTTTCAGTCTCTTCCTTAAATGTGGTTTCTATGACTCCTGCCCGTGTTGCCCCTATTCCTTTTGCATACGCCAAGGCTGTATCTTTTGCCTTTCCAGTATAATCCTGATGAACAGCTACTAAGGCCGGAACACCGGCACCTTCCTTGTACTCTCTTCTGACCAAATGACCCGGCCCTTTAGGGGCGATCATAATGACATCAATGATTTCAGGTGGAATAATCTGCCCAAAATGTATATTGAATCCATGGGAAAACACCACTGCCTTCCCGTCTTTGAGATTCGGTTTTACTTCTTTTTCGTATAATTTCGCCTGCAAATCATCCTGAGCCAGGATTTGAATTACATCAGCCTGAGCCGACGCGTCAAACGCATCGGTAGGTGTAAACCCATCTTCTACGGCCTTTTCATAGTTCGGCGTTCCTTTGAGCTCAGCAACGATTACCCCAAGACCACTGTCCCTTAAGTTCTGTGCCTGAGCATGTCCCTGGCTCCCATATCCAATAATCGCTATCTTCTTTCCCCTTAAAGTCTCCAGATTCGCATCCCTTTCATAGTATATAACCGCCATTCTTCCTCCTTGTCTTATATAGTAATTCTTTCCTATAACCTTTAGTGATTTAAATCGCCTTGCTTCCCCTTGAAATCGCCAATTTACCCGTTCTGACGATCTCTTTTATCCCCATAGGTTTGATAAGGTCCATAAACGCTCGAACCTTATCCTCATCCCCTGAGACTTCTATAGTGTATGAGCTGGGAGTAACGTCTACGATTTTCCCCCTAAAGATATCTGTAATCCTCAGGATTTCAGCCCGAAAAGACATTTCAGCCTTAACCTTAATGAGTATCATCTCCCTTTCAACATGGTCATTATTAAAAAAATCAATAACTTTAATGACATCGATAAGTTTATTTAATTGCTTTGTTACCTGTTCGATTACCTGATCATTCCCTCTGGTTACTATTGTCATCCTTGAAATAGACGGGTCAAGGGTCTCTGCAACACTTAGGCTCTCTATATTAAAACCCCTCCCGCTGAATAGGCCTGCCACCCTTGCCAGAACACCAGGTTGATTCAAAACGAGGGCTGATATCGTATGTCGCATCTTTCATCTCTCCTCATATGATCAGACCAACAACATTTCCCGAAGCGGGGCGCCAGCTGGGACCATGGGATATACATTCTCTTCCTTTTCTACTATAAATTCCATAATAACGGCTTTAGAAATCGACAGGGCATTTTCGATTGTTGGAACAACCTCCTCTGGTTTCGTCGCCCTCAAACCGACCGCCCCATAAGCCTCTGCCAGTTTTATAAAATCAGGGGAGACCTCTAAACAGGTCTGTGAATAGCACTTATTGTAAAACAACCCCTGCCATTGACGAACCATCCCCAGATATCCATTGTTTAAAATAACTATCTTTATAGGCAGGTTGTATTGAGCCACAGTTGCCAATTCCTGAATGTTCATCTGTATGCTTCCGTCACCTGCGATATCTATAACTGTCTTTTTAGGAAATGCAATCTGGGCTCCTATGGCTGCAGGAAACCCATACCCCATCGTCCCCAAACCACCAGAGGTCAGCAGAGTTCGAGGCTTGGTAAAATGGTAGTACTGGGCTGTCCACATCTGATTCTGTCCGACTTCTGTAGAGATTATGGCATCTCCCTTGGTGATCTCATATATCTTCTCAACCACATACTGAGGTTTTATAATCTCCTTTTGTTTATATGCCAAAGGATACGTGCTCTTCCACCTGAATATCTGATCCAGCCATTCTTTGCGCTGGCCTATCCAATCTCTGGCCTCCTCTTTGGCCAATTTATTGATCTCCCTTACAACATCCTTCACGTCTCCTACAATGGGGATATCCACCTGAATACTTTTGCTAACAGAGGTAGGATCAATATCGATATGGACGATCTTTGCACGAGGAGCGAAATCATCTACTCTACCTGTCACTCGATCGTCGAAACGGGCACCAACTGCTATGAGGAGATCACATTTCGTAACCGCCATATTCGCCCTATAGGTTCCGTGCATGCCGAGCATTCCCAATGAAAGCTCATTGTCCCCAGGAAAACCACCCAACCCCATCAGTGTATTCGTAACAGGGATACAGAGGGTTTTGGCAAATTCAATAAGTTCCTTTGATGCCCCAGAAGAAATTACCCCTCCGCCTGCATAGATTAATGGTTTATTGGCCTTTAATATCAATTTGAATGCTTTTTGTATCTGACCACGGTGCCCTTTATAGGTTGGATTGTAACTCTTTATATTAACACTCTCAGGATAATTAAACTCTGTTGAACCGGCGATAACATCCTTTGGTAAATCTACCAGAACAGGGCCCGGTCTTCCCTTGTGAGCAATATAAAACGCCTCTTTAACAGTTCTAGCCAAATCCTTTATATCTTTAACCAGATAGCTGTGTTTCGTACATGGCCTAGTGATCCCGATGATATCTGCCTCCTGAAAGGCATCGTTTCCGATCAGCCCTGTAGGTACCTGCCCAGTAAAGACAACCAATGGGATCGAGTCCATATAGGCTGTAGCAATACCTGTAACTGTATTCGTAGCTCCTGGCCCTGATGTTACTAGACAGACTCCAACCTTTCCAGAGGAACGGGCATATCCATCCGCAGCATGTACGGCTGCCTGTTCATGTCTAACTAGTATATGCCTTATCGGATAGTTCGGCAGCTCGTTATATATGTCTATTACCATACCCCCAGGAAAACCAAATACTGTATCTACACCTTCCAATCTAAGGCTTTCCAGTAATACTTGCGCACCTGTTATCTTCACTTCCGTCCTCTTTATCAAACATAAAAACTTAGTAATTTACCTGTACTTTGAAAGTATCTTTTCTATCCTGTCCCTTCTTGAGAGTTTCAGCTTCTTGATTCTCTTTCTCTCTATCTCCTCCTCAGGGGTAAGATGTGGTCTTTTATTAAACTCTTCTAGTTTTTTCTCAAGCTCCCTATGCTCCTCTACACATTTCTTTAACTTTTCATCTCTTCCAATCACTCTTTCGATTAGCTTTTCATCTCTTTCCTCCATCAAACAACCCCACAATTTAGATTTTTCGTAAAAAAGGTTTTGAAGGTATTCAGAATCTTGAAAGTGTAGTACAGCAAGTCAGATTTGTCAACAAACAATTATTCGCCCATCAATTGATGGGCATCCTTACTGGTAAACTGATTGTGTAAGGCATTATTGATGTTGAAGTTGAATTGTAAAAAAGAAAGAAAAGGGATCTGGTTGATCATCCGGGTCTTGAAAAGAAAGAAACCCCCCCCCCTTGAAAAAGGGAGGGGGTAAAAATCAAATCTATAATCACTCAAGGAATTTTTTTTACATACAGCCTATTTCTAATAGGTAATCTCTTTAATTCCCTATTGTTTTCTGACACTGGCTAGTATTTTAGGTACCTTCTATTCATCACCAAAAATAGGAATCGAACTTCGAGTGATAGTTCCTTTTGGTGTAATAACTTCGATTGTAACAACACCTGAGGGGTCTCCGCCTTCTTTAACTACTAAATCAAGCCTTACAGGGAACAGTGTACTAGGTACCTCAAGGCTAGAACTTCCTTTTAATTGGCCAAGTGTAGTTGTAGCACCGATAGTAGTACCGTATGGCATGGCATTGCCATTCCTATCATTCACAATGACATAGAAGATCTTTGTCTCACCCGGGGTATTATTTGCTAGATCTATTTGACTGATGCGACCAGTACTGTCGTAAAAAGATATATAGGCTACACTCCCCGACATAACTATACGTTTATCATCTCTAACATGTACTAATTCGTTTGTACAAATGTCTAAGTCAGAACACAGTACTCCGTTATAGACACTATTGGCCGGTGTATAAAGCGAATCAAAATTAAAATCGATAAACTCTTCAACCCCTTGGTTAAAAATACCATCCCAATTATCATCACGATACGCCTCAGGCAGATCTGTCTGCAATATATCTGAAGCATCAAAAAGACCATTGGCATTTTCATCTATGAAGCTTTCTTCTCCAATTGCAGTAGCCAATAATGTAACCAATCCGTTAAATGGTCTTGGGTCCTGACTCGTCCATGTTACTGTACAACCACCGTTTATGGTAGTGCAAGACGGTTCAATCGACCCCCCCTCTGTTGTAAACCAAATAGCTGTACCATCAGGAACAGGGTTGTTGAAATGGTCAGCTGCAAGAATAGTAACTTCTACTCTCTCTCCATCATAGTTCCAAGCTTCTGGATTGTCTATTGTGGAGCTGATGGAAAAGCTGTTTTGATCAGGAAGCCCTGTACTGATGACAAGCTCATCGGATACAGTTGAAATCGATGTGTCGGCTACCGTAGCATTAACACGGACAGGAGTCGGTACATTTCCCGAAATTACTACAACCTGTACATATCCGTCTGAGTCGGACTGTGCACTATAGGTTCCCAATGATAAGCCACCTATCTCTGTACTTAAAGAGAAGTTAACTACGCTGTTCGATGCTGGGTTGCCATTTTCATCAACAACCCGAAATACGACAACCGAGGTCTCCTCTCGATTAGCGCCACCAGTTCCCTGAAGTGCGATTGTTTTTGGAAGTGCAGAGACAAACTGAATAGATCCTACAGGAGATCCTGCCACATCGATCGTTGCTGTTGCAACAAGCGCATTCCCACCTGTATTTGCAGTAGCTGTTATGGTATCTAGCCCTTCACAACCGTTAGCCCGATATATCGCAGTAGCAGAACCATTATTTGTTGTCACGATTTCGTCGATTGCGGATCGTCCTGTGTCTACACATAGGGAGCTAAATGTAATCTCTACTGGCTGAGCAACAAAAAGCTCATCATTAGAGTCAACCAATGTTGCTGTTACAGTGGCGGTTCCGCCTGGTGATAACAGCTCACCGCTAGCCACGCTCAATTCCAACTCTCCTTCAATAAAAATACCATCTATAAAGGCACCTAGGCGTACTTCTACTATGCCTATTTGAAATGCAAGTGGTGTCGATTGAAAGGTCTCTATAGTCACGGTTATTTCACCAGCTCCAGTGTCATCACCAGCAAGGAGAGTCAACTCTGCAAGCCCTTGAGAGTCTGTTATAGCCGTGCCATCTACTGGGTTCAATGTTCCCTTTGTTGTAGCCACTGTTAATAAACGATCTGTTATTGGATTGCCTGAAGCGTCTTCAACTTCGATAAGAATTTCACCAGGGTTGATAATGCTGATAGTATTTGTCGTCTGTCTGGTTTCTTGGTCCACAAGCTCAACCGATATGATAATTTCACTCGTTGTTCCTTCTCCGTCATCGTCATCATCCTTTGAGCCGCATGAAATGAGGAAGGCAAAAGCACAGATAATTATAAATCCTATAACATACCGTAAATATTCCCTTTTCATTGCGTTTTCCTTTCTTATCTTACTTGTCTTTTCTCATTTTTTCATTGATAGAAAAAGATTATTTTGATATTAGATATATGACACTACATGCAAACAATAAACAATTATTAAACAGGATTACCCTGCCCCGGTTATAAATCAATGGTAGAAGTAATAAAAGTCGATCCCATAGCACCGGATGTGTCGATAATCAAAGAAGCCGCTCTTTTGATAAAAAGAAATCGCGTTGTCGTCTTTCCCACTGAGACCCTCTATGGTCTGGGAGCCAATGCCCTTTGCGAAAAGTCTGTTTCCAAGGTCTTTGAAATTAAAGGCAGAACCTATGAGAAACCTTTGCCCATTTTGATCGACAAGAAAGAATCACTCTATAAATATGTAACCCATGTGCCTGAAAAGGCGAAACGCCTGATAGAGAATTTCTGGCCCGGTGTATTGACGATCATCTTCAATGCATCTTCTACGCTTCCTTCGATGCTTACAGGCAATACCGGAAAGATAGGCATCAGAATCTCACGCAACATCATTGCACAGCAATTGGTTCAACAAACAGGCATCCCAATAACTGCTACCAGCGCAAATATCTCCGGATATAAGATATGTACGACTGCACATGAAGTCTATGAAGCCTTGGGACACACTGTTGATCTTATTATTGATGATGGGGAGAACAAAGGTCTCTCAGGCTCAACAATTGTAGATGCTACCATCACCCCTGCTATAATTATCAGACAAGGCATATTACGCTCTGAAGAACTAAAAGAATACCTACAAGCAAACTAATTCAGGAGGTAATTCCTGGGGTTTACCGGGACCCCGCCAACCCTGATCTCATAGTGAAGATGCGTTCCGGTACTCCTTCCAGTATTGCCCACACCGCCGATTTTCACCCCCCTCTTCACCCTTTGCCCCCTTTTTATAAATGTTTTTGAGAGATGAGCATACCGAGTAACAATACCATAACCATGATTTATAACGATAAGTTTGCCAAATCCGCCTTCCCTTCCTACAAATGTTACAATTCCGTCTGCTGGAGCGATAACAGGAGTATTGAGGCGGGTCGCAATGTCAAGCCCTTTATGAAATTCTCTAAGCCCAGTAAAAGGTGACTTTCTATATCCAAAACCAGAAGTCACCCACCCCCTGGTTGGCCATATAGAAGGGGTTGAAGCCAATAGGGATTTTTGGTCTTGCAAAAATTCATGTAATTCTTGTAAACTATGCTCTTGAAGGGAGGCCTCTACTTTTAATTGCTCCAAATCAGAATGCATACGTTTAATTAGTCTATCCTGTTTTTCATTGAATATATTAATAGACCTCTTATTTCCATCAAGGGATCCCCCAAGACCCAATGTCTGATCAGCATCTTTAGGTTTTTCTATATTGGCAATAATCCTTAATTTTGTATCAAACTGTTTCAGTCTGGCCAATTGAGATTCTAATGACCCTATTTTATCCACAAATGATTGAATATGTGTTTTTTGACGTCGAGTATCTTCTTTCAGCCGTGCAAGCTCAAAACTTTCTAGCTTTATATTTACATAATCAAAGACTATAAGCCCCAAAGCAATCATTACAGTTACTATAGAAAAAAATAGAGATCGTATTGTAAATTGGGATAATCTAAACTTCTTGACCTTCGATGTCTTTGAAGGAAATAATAGTATCGTATAATGGTCTTTAAACACAAAAACCTCTTATAAAAAATCGTGCTATCACTATCTATATCGGCATGTATTTTATAAAACTTAATAAAAAAGCTTTTGAATCCAATATGTTGTTCCCCTACCTGCAAGATCTAAAAATTCTCAACATACCTGAGATATCCTTTATAATTCCTCTTTAACTCTTCTATAGAATCTCCTCCAAACTTCTCTAAAAAAGCGTTAGCAATTTCAATAGCCACAACTGCCTCGCCAATAACACCTGCAGCTGCGACTGCACAGGTGTCAGACCTCTCTACACTTGCCTCAAAACTCTCTTTAGTATCTATGTCCACTGATTGTAAAGGTTTGGATAATGTAGGTATGGGTTTCATGGCAGCTCGGGCAATTATAGGTTCTCCATTAGAGCTTCCTCCTTCAATACCACCCGCGTTATTTGTGTTTCTATAAAACCCCCAATTGGGCACAAATCGTTGAAATCCTGTATTCGAATCGTGCCCTTTTGGTTCATAATCGTCTTTTATTCGATGCCTATAGAATATCTCATCATGAACCTGAGAACCCGTTCTCTTGACATACTCAAAGCCCAAACCTATCTCAACACCCTTGATTGCCTGTATGCTCATCAATGCATGGGCTATCCTTCCGTCTAATTTTTTATCCCATTGGGTATATGTTCCCAATCCAATAGGGACTCCTGTAACTATTACTTCAAAGGTTCCTCCTAAAGAGTCACCATTGGCTTTTGCATCATCAATATTTATCTTCATCCTCCTTTCGGCATCGCTATCAGCACAACGCAACTCGGAAGACTCCGCTCTTTTGTATATTTGATAAGGCGTTAAATCGCTACTATTTGCCTTTACTCCTCCAATTTCTATTACATGTACTGTTATCATAATACCAAATTCCCTGAGAAGGGTCTTTGTCAGACTGCCAACAGCAACCCTACAGGCGGTTTCTCGTGCACTGGCTCGTTCAAGTACATTTCGAATATCGTTGTGATTATACTTTATCGCACCTCCAAGATCAGCATGTCCTGGGCGAGGCCGGGTGACGCGTTTCCCCTTCCCTTCAAATACTGGAAAAGGAGACATCTCTTCCTTCCATTTTTCCCAGTCTTTATTATAGATCAAAATGTGTATGGGAGACCCAATAGTCTTGCCCCATCGGACCCCGGATGTTATGTGAACCTGATCCCTCTCGATCTTCATCCGCCCTCCCCGACCATAGCCTACTTGTCTACGAGCAAGATCCAGGTTTATATCGTCCTCTAAAATATTTAAACCCGCTGGTATGCCTTCTATTATGGCCGATAGTGTGCTTCCATGAGATTCGCCTGCTGTTAGATATCGTATCATGCTCTCTACTCGAATAAGGAATATCAATCTTTAACGGGCTGTTACCCAAACCCCAATTCGTCTTTTCAAAGGGATTTCTGCTTGAGTAACAACCCGTTAAGACATCATATTTTCACGTTTTTTAAACGACTGGTTTCTGTTTCACTATAGTGGGGGTAAGGAATATCAAAAGTTCGGTTGTTTCATCTCTTTTGAGTCTATTCTTAAATATCCATCCAATTATAGGAATATTTGAAAAGTATGGAACGCCAGAGGCCGAATACGTCTGGATATTTTCATAGATTCCCCCGATTACGGTCGTCTCTCCGTCTTTTACAAGAACCTCTGTTTTTGCGCTCCTGGTATCTATACCAGGTTCACCGGCAAATCCTGTTTGAGACGATTTTTGATCCTTCTTAGCCAGGACCTGCATAACAATGCTTCCGTCTGGCGTAATGTGGGGGGTAACCTCCAGCGACAAGGTCGCATCTTTGAATTCTGTCGATACTGTTGTACCATCATCACTCATCTTAAGGTAAGGTAAGGCAACTCCCTGTTCTATCTTTGCAGTTTTATTATCCAATGTAACGATCCTTGGCCTTGATATGATCTTTACCTTTTCATCCTTCTCCATGGCTGTCAGCCTTATATCTAACGTTGCTGAACTATTTACAAAACCATACCCCAGGCCTCCATGTATTGCGGAAGAAGGCAGATTGATCGCAAATAAGTTTCCCGCTTCTCCTTGAAACCAATAGTCACTACCTCCAGCAACATTTGAATATGCACCACCCCATTGAATCCCCATCTCAGTGGTAAACGTAGGGTTGGTCTGAATAATCCTGGCTTCTATCAAAACCTGCGGGGTTGGGGTGTCCAGCTTCGTTATTATATCCATTGCTTCTTGTATTGAACTTTTAATATCAGAAATAATTAGAGAGTTTGTCCTCTCATCTGCCGAAGCTTTCCCTCGTCCGGTTAACTTTATTTGTTGCATAATTCCGCCAGCTGTTGCATAGTTTATGGGGATAATCCTGGTTACTAACTTTTCTGTCTCTTCTTTCTTTCTCAAAATCCCAGAAGGAGCGATTCTCATAATATTTCCTTCTTTTACCATCTCCAGGTTATTTGTTTCTAAAATAACATCCAAGGCCTGATCCCAGGGAACATCAACCATTCGAATCGTTACTTTTCCCTTAACTTCTTCGCCAGCGATGAGATTCAAGTTACTTATATCCGCTATCAAACGAAAGAGATTCATTATATCCCCATCCTTAAAGTCCAAAGATATCTTCTTCCCGGCATATTTTCGCTCTATAGAGTCCTCTTGAGTTTCTGGTGTATATGAGACGACTTTATTCTCTTCTTTCTTCATCTGAATCACTTCTTCTGACTCTTTAGGTCTCTGTGCTTTTGCAATTTTTCCAATCTCTGTTCTGTGTAAAGCAGGTAATCTTTCGGTTATTATTTCCTTTGGTTGATCAATATCGAGATATATTGCGTTTTTCTCTTGAAAGATATGATAGGGAACCATTGTTTTCAACTCTATATCGATCTTTACTCCCTTTTCTCCAGAGATTACACTCTGGTAAGGTTTGATCCTTTTTATTGCGCTGTCTCTGTGTTCAACTTCCATGCTCTTTATAAGCCTCTGAGGAAGCTCCATTTCATGCAATTCCAAAACCAACGTATCCTCGGATACCCTAAAAAGATCATAGCTGGCTTTTGAAGTCGTAGATACGATTATCTGCGATTTGGCCATTGTTTGCTTGAAATCTATATCTTCGACAATTCCAATCCCTTTTCCCTTCTCTGTAAACACCGCAACTGCTTGGGGTTCAATGTATTTCATCACGTAGATTTCAAGCATATCTGCAAGCGCAACAACTTCATAGTCTACTAACTTATCGAGAAAAACCTCTAATCTGCCAACTTTCCCAGCTTCATCATCAAACTGGGCACAGGTTATCTTGCTTATAGTCCCATTATTAACAAAAATTGTATCTTGTAAACCCTCTAGGTTAGCGCCGTGTACATCAACTACTATTTTTGCTTGTGCATCGGATCTAAAAACCGTATACGTAAATGGAGCAGATCCTACAATAGTAATTATAGTCACCTCTTTGTCTTCCGAAATATCTACCTTTTGAATTTGATTAATCAGTTCTTTCTTGTTCTCGGAAGCCTGAGATCTTACTTGAATGCCTTTAGTAGAACATGCAAAAAAGAAAAATACACAAATCAACACAGGGAAGAATATAAATCCCTTTATTTGATTATTGTGCTTTGTGTGTTTCATGGTGTTTCCCCTTCTTCACTTTGATAGAGTTTTAAAGAAACCTCTCTGCTTTTCATCTCACCAATGTAGTTGCGATACTTTTCTAATATTATTACCCTATCTTTTGTTATTCTTTTAACTTTTCCATTATTTGAACCGATAAGTGTCCCCGTCTTTATTACATATCCTTTCCCTGTGGGATCCTCAACCATAGCCATACTCTTCATATTCGCTCCCCATATAATCCCCGTAAGTTTCAACTGACTAACCTCATATTTCTGAAGGGGAACGACTTTCTTTTTCTTCTGAACCTGTAAACCAATTAACTGTTTGAATGGGTCTCTTTTGCCCTTGGGATTATAGATGTCCTTTTCTATAGGTTCTTCTTCTGTCGTGCTGACCTCTTGGGCCGACTTTTCTGACTCATTGACATCATTGCTTTGACCTACAATTGATATCGAAGGAACGAGGAGTTTTTGCGCCTTTATTTCATCTATTGGAATAAATAAAAAGACAGGAAGAATAAAAGCCAAGAAGGTAAAGCATGTATACTGATTATTTCGTCTTCTTTTTTGCCTATTCTGTCCCACTTTTATCCCCTTCAATAAACCTGAATGTCGTTATTACACACGTAGTATTCACTACCCCCCCCCCTCTCCTCGAAGTTTGATCTTTAATCATTATTACTTCTGTAGCATTTACAATCCTGGAAAGCCTTCTCACTTTGTCAAAAAAAGTAGAAACCTCAAAGAAACTCCCTAGCACTTTAATATCAATGGGAATTTCGGCATAAAAACCTTGGGGGACCTCGGGTTTAGGTCTGAAGGTCAAAAACTCAAGCCCACTTTCCTTTCCCAATTTGGATATATTCTTTAACAAACTTGGTATCTCTTTTTGACTCGGCAACTTTATCAATGCCTTTTTTAGTTCAACATTCAAGCCAGCCACTTCCTCTTTAAATTTATCAATATTTTTAGCAATCGCCTGTTTTTTCTTCAAATTTATCTCTAATAACTCCAGTTTGGATTGAAACTCGTCAATATCTTTTTTCTTGGAGGTATAGATAAAATAATAGTACGCACCGAATATTAAAAGCACAATACCTGCTAAGATCAGTATCTTCTTTTGATTAGAAAGCTTTACTATGTCATCTAATGTTATCGCCACTTCATGCCCTCACTTCTTTTGAGATAATACAACCTGTAATGTGATACTGAACTTTTTAAGATTCAAATTTTCACTCCTATAATGGCCGGATTGAATAAGCTCAACATTTGAGAAGTGAGTTGAATTTTCCAGGCTAGTCATAAAACCGGCAATGGTCTCATTATCAAGCGCTACACCATCCAATGTCAATTTAAGACTTTTTTCGTTTAATGAAGTAATCCATGCCCCTTCTGGGATATTTTTGCTAATCTCGTCTAGCATATTTACAGGACCGGCCCTCTTTTGATTCAATATGTCAATAATCCCTATCTTTTTTTCTAATTCCTTCTTCTCATCTTCATACTTTTTAACATCCCCTACGATCTTATTTAATTGAGTAATCTGTTGTTGAGTATCTTCTATCTTAGATTTTAGGGTGCCGATTTTTTTTGCCACTGAAAAATGAAAAATTCCAAGGGATAATAGAATAAGTACTAAAGACGAAACACCGATAAGTATTAACTGTCTTATACCCTCTTTCTTCTTTATTTCTCTTATCGGTAATAGGTTTATCTTGATCATCTATCACCTACCCTTCTAAGGGCTAAACCAACACCTATCGCCATAAAAGGAGCAATGAATTCAATGTATTCTGGATCAAAGTCCCCTCCAGAACAATCGATACTTGCAAAAGGATTTACCACCTCAACATTTATATCTCCAATTTTATCCTGCACAATCCTTTTAAATACGTTACTCCTCGCGCAGCCTCCACTTAAGAATATTTTACTAATGCGCTCATCTGCAAAGGTTACCCAAAAGAAATCCAGAGACCTTCTAATCTCTAAGGCCAATGGTTGAAAGGCCGCCTCTATCAGATCCTCCAAATCACTCTGGCCAACTTCTTCGATCTGACCGCTAACCTTCAAAGCTTCAGCCTCTTCAAAGCTGATGTCCTTGCCCTTTTGAATCTCAGTAGTTACCCGATTGCCTCCTATGGATACATCTCTTGTAAAGATAGAAACGCCTTCCTTTATTACATTCATATTTAAAATGCTGGCACCGACATTGATAATGGCGATTGCTTCCCCTTCCTCAAATGTATAATTCGCCTCAAACATGTTTTCCAGAGCAAAGGCATCTACATCCATTACCATAGTTTTCAATCCAGATCCTTCAATTACAGAAATATAATCATTAATCAAATCACGCTTAGCCGCTACTAGAAGAACATCCATTTGCTCATTGTCTTCAGGATTGTCTCTGAGTATCTGGAAATCGATATTAACATCTTCAATATCAAAAGGGATATACTGTTCTGATTCAAATTCTAAAGAGTCTTCCAGCTCTTTTTCAGTCATACTTGGTAGTGAAATATTTTTAATTATTACAGGATGTCCTGAGATTGATGTGGCCACATTCTTGGCTTTTATTTTAAGGCTGGCGACTAGATCTCGTATTATATCAGAAATGATTTGAGGTTCCTTTAAGGCTCCATCAACTATCGTTCCTTGTGGCAGAAAGGCAATTCCAACATTCTTGAGTGCATAGCCTTTTCTGGTATTTTGAAGCTCCAATATCTTTACAGAACTTGAGCCTATATCTAACCCAATAAGATCTTTCTTTGAAAAGAAATCCATAATTAAATATCTCTACCTCACTTGCCCAATGGCTAAAAAGTTGAAGGTTGGTAAAAACATTTTCAGGACTTGGATATGCAATCTTTATGCCATATACATGCAGAACTTTTACCCAATCATTTCACCTGCTTTATGGAATGACATTTTACGAATCCATAAGGGGATTCAGCAGAACGGTCACATTTTTATGATGTCAAGCTATGTCAGTAATTTATGGAACAAGATTTTCACCTTCTTTTACATAGAAAAATCTCTCTTATCGATCTAAACTATCTATTCACATCATTGGTATTAAAGCCCTTTTCTTCTTTATCTATAAAAAGATATATAATTTCATCTTCTTTGATAAGACCCAGTCTCTGTCTGGCAATCATTTCTATATATCTTTCATCTCTCTTTATAGAAGAAATCTCTTCTTTTAGTTTGAGGTTCTCTCTGTTGATCCTTTCATTAAATGCATGTATATTGTTTCTATCTTTGGTTAAATGATATATTTTAATAATACCCATCTTTCCAAATGTAGTAAAAAAGAACACAATAAAAATAAAAAGAACTAAAAAAGTAAGCAAGTATTTCTTATTCATCTCTTTTTAAAATCTCATTCATACTCCCTGTTCTATACCCTTCTAAATCTAAAGTAACATATGTAAATCCATATATTTTAAATCGCTCTACGATCTTATCTATTAAATGTTCATCATAGAGTTTATACATCTCATTGCGAGAGACTTCTATCCTTGCAACTTCGTTGTGGTATCGTACACGAAACTGCTTAAAGCCCATCTCCCTCAAGAGCCCCTCGCATCTACCGATCTTATCTATTCGTTCAAGGTTAATCTTTATTCCATATGGGAAACGTGAAGACAGGCAAGCAAAAGAGGGTTTATCCCAAGTAGAAAGGTTTAATTTTTTGCTCAAGCTCTTAATATCGCTCTTTGAGAGCCTGGCTTCCAAGAGGGGGCTACGAATACCCAACTCTTGCAATGCTTTCATGCCCGGCCTAAAATCCCATTGGTCATTATAATTAGAGCCATCCACAACCCAATCTAGATGAAACTCTTTTGACTTTTCTTTACATATTCCAAACAATTCCTTTTTACAGTAATAGCATCTTTTCGTTGTATTATTAAAAAAATCCGGGTCATTAAGCTCATTCGTTTTGACGATCACGTGTTTGACTCCGATATCTGATGTCAATTTTTGGGCGCTCTTTAATTCATAATCTGGATATGTTGGAGAGGCACCGGTTACAGCTAAGACATTTTTATTTAATTCATCATAGGCAACCTTTAATAAAAAAGTGCTATCCACACCACCTGAGAAGGCAACCAATACGGAGCCCATATCCCTCAGAATCTCTTTCAATCCTTTATACTTGATCTCTAATGTTTCATCCATATGAAAAAATTCTGCATTATTAATATTTCGATGTCTTTGAAAAAATATATCATTTTACTTTGTAAAAAGGAAAACACGTATAAAAGCTTGAAGTGCATTGAGAAATGGATTCTTTTTTGACAAGAATAAAAAAAATATATTCTTTTGTCAATAAAAATCAAGCCCTTTTAGTGAGTTGTTATATATTTCCTAAAGTATTTTTATATGGTTTGTATTGAATATTGTCACTATCCAATTATAAAACAACTTCTACATCGCATTTACTATTCTATAAAGCTATCATGAAACATATAGATTATAAGTAAAATGACACTCACTAAGTTTATCACGGCTGTTAAGAGGCAGGTCTGATCAATCCCCAGCAAGGGTAAAAATACAGTGCCAGTGAGAAGAGCACCTGTAAATGCCCCTAAGTGATCCAAGCTGTCAACGGAACCGGATATCTTCCCCGGATCATCTCCCAAAGTAAGTAAAATCTTACATATCAACGGAAATTGTAATCCTGTTAATAGCCCGGCAAGTCCAATGAGCGAAAAGAACAGATATTCGGAATAAAAAAGAGATGCTTTATTTTGACTTTCCCCGTAAAAGCACCACTCAAATATATAAGGCAGGAATAAAGCATAAAGAGCCAGGGAAATCTCAAAAACAGTCAGAAGTTTTACAAAATTTCTATCCTTCACATGTATCATATTATTTGCTGCCCATCCTCCTAATGCCAAACCTGCCATGAACCCTGCTACAATCAAACCAATCATATGATATACATAACCATAAATATTCTGAAGAGCGAATATGAGAGTTATTTCTAAAGACATCCCTGCAAACCCTGTGGTTCCAATCGCAAGCAGGCAGTTAAATCTTAAATCCTTTCTTAGACTCTCCCTTCTGATCGTTATATAAATAATTCTTATTATAAGAAAAATTACTAGAGGAATGATAAACCAGGTGGGGTTTATCTTGTCTAAAACTTGAAAGAAGCTCAATCCTCCCTTCTCTTTAGAAAAAACATCCCAAAGTATCAGGTTATAAAAATATGTAATAGGTCTCTTATCTGTATTTAAAGGGACATCTCTCTTTTTTTTTAATTTTTTCTCAATAAATCTTACTCGATCTGGAGGCAATAACATCCTGAGGTGATATCCTGAAAAGTATTGAGATTCTATATGACGGTCATCGTATCTGGCACTCAGGACTTTAATGTCGGAGCTAATAATATTGGGAGAAGAAGATGCAAAGAAAGAATTCCTCTCTCCCGGCGTTACCAAGACAAATGGAAACACGCTACATAAAGAATGATACACGGATCCACTGTAATCACCCGTTTGATCTCCAATATAATTGGATGCAGAACTTACACCAGTAACGAATACTCCATCCTTATTCAATATCCTAACTGCCTCTTTGAAGAAATCTGTAGTATAAAATCGATTTACCAGTGCTGTCGACGGATCGGGCAGGTTCAATACGATTATGTCATACGTATACTTACTCTCCTTAATAAAATGCCGGCCATCTGTATTAAAGACCCTCACGCGTTCATCTACCAGTGCCTCTTTGTCCTTTAAGGGAAGATATTTTTTTATAATCTCTAAAAGCTTTGGGTCGAGTTCAACATAGTGAAGCTCTGTGATTGGGTGTTTTAACATCTCTCTTATTACTCCAGACAGCCCACCTCCAATAAGAAGAACCTCTTTAGGGCAAGGATGCTCTAATAGCACAAGATGACCAAATCCAGCAGACCTATATTCTTTAGGAAAAGAAGTTATGTACTGACCATTCCCGTAGATACAAAATTGTCCATCCCTATAGGCAACGGAAATATTTTGGTATCTTGAATCGACGGATTCCAGCAAATCTATATCTGTGTTGAGCATACTCCATCTCTTATATATTGAGGAGTTATTTATCCCATCGATTTTCATAAGTATAAAAAAAATGTATGTAAAAATAAGCGTAAGGCAAAGAGCTCCCATTGTATATCGATTAACTTTCGAACTGGATAACATTGACAATAAAAGACAATTTATTAGAAGTACAAGTGACAGGAGCGATATTATTTCAAAAGGGTCAAAATATAATATGAGATAAAATGTTAAAACCAGCCCGCCTAACACAGTGCCTATCGACTCAAATACGTAGACCCATCCAATACCTAAAGCAGCCTTTTCTTCTTGTTTGATAAATATTCTACAGGCAAAAGGGAATACAAAACCCAAAAGCATACTAAAAGGAAGAATAGAAATAATCGTGCCATAAATCATGGATACAAAAGAAAGGTTCTCTCCAGGAAGTATCTCAAAAAAACCCCTGAGTATCCTTATCAGATACACTTGGATGGGAAGTAAAAGACATATGGCTATTTGCAGAAAAATAAAGAATCTAAGCTTATTTCTAATTCTAAGAATAATCCGTCCACTTAAAAGAGCCCCAAGGCCTATTCCCGAAAACCAAATAGCAAATATAATCCCCAAACAGAGTTCATTCCCATAAAAGACAACAAGAAGTTCCCTCACAAATAAGACCTGGGAGGAAATAGAATACCCCCCCAAGAGAATAAAGGCGATTATGAAATGTAGCCGTAAAAAGAGATTATTCATCTTTTTTTATTCATAATTTAGGGAAAACCCTATGCATGACTCATTTGGATTCATGAAAATTTGATTTTTTTGACACAGTATAAAAAATATGATATATAATTAAAATAATTAAATCAATATGGTTTATAGTTTTAATATTTGATATTTTTTTTTCATATGAACACAAGAAGAGTCAAAAATACTCTCTTTGGCGTCAATTATTTGACTTCCAATCCAATAAAAGACTAATTCATAGCATTTCACATCTCTTTTTTTATAAATTGTATACTGAATCCATCGATTTTTTGCAAGACAAGTCATATAATTGCTTAGGCTATAGACAATACAAAAATAATGAACATATGGCACAAAATATGCAAGAATTTGAAAAATGCCACATAATACAAAACTCAGAAGTACCAAAGAACAAAGGGCTAGCAGGGAGATCCATATGAGAAAGAGCAATGATATGTTAAGAACTTACATCGATATGCTCAAGGATCCTGAAGAATCCTTCCGCCGAGAAGGGGCCTTTCAACTGGGTGAGATGATGGATGAAGATGCGATCCCATTTTTAATAAATACTTTAAGGGATAAAAGTAAAGGAGTTCAAGAAATCGCATCAGATTCTCTGATCAAGATTGGCGGAGAAAAAGCAATAAGAGAAATTATACCGCTTTTAAAAGAAGAAGATGTCCCATTAAGAAATATGGGCATCGATATACTGGGAAAGATAGGAGGAGATGCACCCCATCTCTTGTTTCCATTATTAAAGGACGAAGATGAGGACCTCCATATATATACAGCTGATATCCTTGGAAAGATAGGAGATCAAGCTGCTTTGGAACCCCTAAAAGAATTGATTATGCATCCGAATGCCAATGTTCGTAACGCTGCTGTTATCAGTTTGGGTTTATTGGGCAATCCCAATGCAGTTGATTCGCTAATCATTGCACTGAAGGATGAAGAGTGGATCAAGTTTTCTGCAATTGAAGCTCTTGCCAGAATAGGAGATAACAGGGTAATAGAACCCTTAATATCCGCGTTAGACCAAAATGACGACCTTATCAGAGCTATGATTATTGAAACCCTTGGAGAGCTGAGAGACAAAAAGGCGGTAGAACCCCTCTTATCAAAGATAAAAGATGTTCCCGTAGAGATACGCAACAATATCTTAAAGGCCCTTATAGACATCGCTGGTAACGAAGGATTGATTTCCCTAGTGAATAATGAAAGAGAGCAACTTTTGAATTACTTTCTGGATGCACTACAAGATAGAACCCCAACTATTCAAGAGTGTGCTATTAAAGAACTTGGCTTACTCAGAGATGATATTGCCATATGGCCATTGATTGAATTAGCTCAAAAACTTGAAGAGGAAGACCAAAGACTTTATTTAATAGAAGAAGCTCTTGTCAATATAGGCTCAGCCAGGGCTTTATTTTCGTTTTTCGATGAAAATGATAGTATCAATATGATGTTGGCTCGAATTTTAGGGAAGGTTGGTGGAAAGGAAGCGGTACGTATTCTGATTGAAATATGGCCGATAAAAAGTCTGGAGGTACAAAGAGCCATAATAGAGTCTCTATGTGAGATAGGAGACAGCGATGCAGTAGACTTCATTGTCTCTTCTCTTAAACACGAAGACGGTCATATTCGGGCTTCTTCAGCAATTGCCCTTGGAAAATTAAAGTCCGAAAAAACAATTCCTCATTTGGCTTCTTTGCTTAGCGATGATTATCCTGATGTCAAAGAATGCGCCTTTAATTCTCTCTTAAGTATCGGAGGGGAAAAAGTACACGATACCTTTATTGAAGGAATTAAGAGCAATAAAATCACTGTGCGTGAGTTCTCTATTATGGGCCTGGGTCATATGAAGACACCCCATCTTTCAGACATTCTCATTCCATTCTTGTCTGATAAAGACTGGGAGATAAGAAAGGCCTCTATCATTGCTCTTAGCCATATAAGTAATAGTAATATCGTAAAACTTTTGTTGCCGCTTTTAAAAGATGAAAATACAGAAGTACGGCTCGCTTTGGTTAAGACTATAGGAGAGACCGGGGGAAGGGAAGTTGTAGAAGCCCTTTTATCGTGTTTAGAAGACTATGATATGGGAGTACGTTACCATGCAATTAATTCCCTGGGTAAGATAAGGGATAAAAGAGCAACTGGATACCTGATAGATATCCTGGAAAAAGAGGAAGGGTTATTAAAGGTAGCTGCTATCAGGGAGCTTGGAAATATTGGGGATAAAAAAGCACTTGGTTTCCTCTCAAGGCTCTATGATCAACAGGAAGACCCAACTATCCTTGAAGTTGTTTTTGAGGCGATCGAAAAAATAGAAATGCGCCCATAAGAAGGAATATAACTATGGATTTTTGCCAGGGCAATAAGGCTCCTGAGTTGTCATTAAAAAAGTTTCAAAAGATAAGAGACCTAATCTACGAGGTAAGTGCGATATACTTTCCAGACAACAAGAAATATCTCCTTGAGAACAGATTGTTCAATAGGCTTAAATCTCATAAGCTAAAGAGCTATGATGATTACTACTACTTCTTAAAGTATGATCCATTACGGTCTAAAGAATTAAAAGCCCTCTTTGATGCAGTAACAACCAATGAGACAAGCTTCTTTCGGTACCCTATTCAAATTGATGCTTTCAAAAGCATAGTATTCCCTGAGATAATAGCCCATAAAAAAAAGAACAACCAAAATCGATTGAGGTTCTGGAGCGCGGGTTGCGCTACTGGAGAAGAACCTTATACCCTTGCAATGATAATCATGGAAGTTCTAAAGGAACAGATTAAAGGTTGGGATATTGATGTATTGGCTTCGGACATAAGCCAAACTGCTTTATTATCTGCCAGAAAAGGCCTGTATAATGAATACTCTATGAGAAACACCTCTCAACACTACAAGGATAAATACTTTATTAAAAACGGCAGTACTTTTCAACTCGATGAACAAGTGAAAAAACTCGTCACCTTGAAATATTTGAACTTGGCCGATGATAAAAACATTAAGACAATACGGGAGCAAGATGTCATCTTCTGCAGAAACGTAATCATCTACTTCGAAGATGACTCCAAGAAGAAGGTAATCTCCCGTTTCTATGACAGCCTGAGACCTGGTGGATACCTGTTTATAGGTCATTCAGAGTCTTTACACAATATAACGAGAGCCTTTAAACTCATCCACTTTAAAGGGGCTTTAGCATATAAGAAGGAGTAGGTATGGCAAATATACTCATTGCAGATGATTCTTCAACCATGAGAAAACTCATACTTTATGCTTTAAAACCTACAGGACATATCGGCATAGAGGCATCTGATGGTATTGAGGCATTAGAGAAGATGGCCTTAACTGACATAGACCTAGCCATAGTTGACCTAAATATGCCCATGATGGACGGCTTAGAGTTGGTTCGATCCATAA
The DNA here is from genome assembly GCA_034189035.1 of Thermodesulfobacteriota bacterium. GTDB lineage: Bacteria > Desulfobacterota > UBA8473 > UBA8473 > UBA8473 > JAUXFK01. The sequence goes on along the minus strand of JAXHVA010000013.1, from coordinate 13,302 downwards.
GGGAAAACCCCCTATATAATGATCTTCCTATCATTATGCTCACCACAGAGGCGGATCATGAAACCAAAAGAAGGGGGTATGAAGCTGGTGTCAACAGCTATCTTACAAAACCTACCCCTCATCATCTTCTCTTATATAAAATCGAGAGCCTTCTTCAAAGAGATTGATTTTCAATAAAAACGATAATAAAAGAGGATAAGATGACAGATATTTCTCAAACAGATGAGATGCAGGAGATACTAGGCGACTACCTTCTGGAATCAGAAGAGCTATTAGAGAAGATAGACCAGGAGTTAGTCAAGTTGGAGGATACCCCTGATAACCTGGAACTATTAGACAAGATATTTCGTTCCATTCATACCATCAAGGGAACTTCTGGCTTTCTCGGATTCAAAAAAATGATCGACCTCACCCATCATATTGAGAGTGTATTAAACAGACTGCGCAAAGAAGACCTATACATTAATACAGACATAATGGATCGCCTTCTTAAGTCCGTAGATCTAATGAAACTGATCCTTGAAGATATCAGGAAAAATAAAGACAGCAATTATGACCTGTCGGCTATTATAGACAAATTGAAAGCAGTAATTCCGGACGAAAGAAAAGAAGAGGGATCAAAGGAAGAGACTCCTGAAAAGATAAAGACCGATAGTATAACAAAAAATGACAGCCTTGACCTCTATAAAGAGCCCAATGATTCACTAAAAAAACAAAAAACCACTTTAAAAAAGGCAAATAATATTATACCAAAGAAAGACATTATTGCCCATGACCAGATACATGAATCCATTAAAAACCAAAGAAAGAATGAGAATGCGATAGAGAAGACAATCCGTGTGAATGTCAATCGGCTCGATGACCTGATGAACCTTGTTGGAGAACTGGTGCTTGGAAAGAACAGACTGATGCAGGTAACGAACCAGCTAGAGTCAACACTTAATGGTAATGAAACTATAGATGCCCTTTCGGAAACGTGCACCCAGATAGGATTAGCAACCAACGGACTTCAGATGGCTGTAATGAGAACCAGATTGATACCCATTGGAAAAATATTTAACAAATTCCCCAGGATGATACGAGACTTGGCCCGAGATTCTGGCAAAGACATAGAACTAGTAGTGACAGGAGAAGACACAGAGCTCGACAAGGCTGTAGTAGAAGAGATCGGTGATCCCCTGGTTCACCTGCTTAGAAATTCGGCCAATCATGGAATTGAGCTGCCTGACGAAAGAGAAATAGCAGGGAAGCCAAGAAGAGGAACAATCTTTATATCTGCCTACCATGAGGGTAACCACGTTATTATCAGGGTTAAAGATGACGGAAGAGGCATGAACGAGGAGATCCTGAAAGCCAAGGCCATACAAATGGGGATTATTACTGAAACAGGGGCCTCCTCAATGACCAAAAGTGAGGCGCTTAATCTAATATTCATCCCAGGGCTAAGTACCGCAGAGGTTGTTGATAATATATCTGGACGTGGCGTTGGGATGGATGTAGTGAGGAATAATATAAAGAAACTAAACGGCCTTATTGAATTGGAATCCTATGAGGGGATAAGCTTTGAGATAATAATAAAAATACCTTTAACACTAGCTATCATTCAGGCATTACTTGTAAAGGTCGGTACAGAGGTATTTGCTATCCCTTTGGTATCTATTGTTGAAATTGAAAGGATCAAACTCAACCAGATAAAGACCATCGGAAAAAAAGAGAATCTGAGAGTGCGAAATAACATTATCCCTCTTATCAGGATGCATGACCTGTTTGGAGTGCCTCTTTCAGATAACAATAAAAAAAGTGAAAGACTCTATGTGATTATAATCGGTCTGGCGGAGAAGAGGATAGGGTTGATTGTAGATTCTGTAATCGGTCAGGAGGAGGTTGTGATCAAGTCTATTGGAGAATACCTTAAAGATATAAAGGGGATTGCAGGTGCCACGATACTCGGTGATGGGCATGTTACCCTTATCATCGACATATCGACACTGATGAACCTAATAGCATCAAAACAACCCGCCTTCTCCAGCAATATTTCTAACTAACATTGCTCCTCTTTCTAAAACGCTTTCATCTATCATTCAATGCAATGTATAAGATTGGTCTTCCCTAAAAAGCCGTTAGTTAAATCTCAAGTGGCCACCTTGCCCCCAAGAAAAAGTCCTGCGTGTCAGGTGTTAACCCAAACCCGACATCTACATACAAAGACGTACTGGCAGACAGCCTCCATCCTGTACCTATACTGACTACAGCAGAATTCTGTGCTTCTTCGCTTGTGCGATACAATCTCCCTCCGTATGAATACACAAAATCAGGTTCAAATGTATAGCTCTGTTGATATTGTATATTCAAAGAAACATTATAAGACAATGCATATCCTACGCCCATACTTAATGCAATTGTATCTCCCGGTTCTACCTTTTTCAGCGTAACTTCACCGACCTTATAGGACAACCCTGCCTCATAAAAGCTCTTAGAGTAACTGATAGTTCCAAACGGGACAAGGGGGTCCATTGGCTTGGATATGCTTACCCCCGCACCGATTGAATTGTGACCAGAGCCTGTGGAAAGGTCAAAATCAGTATCAATATCATAGGGGCTCTTTCCGGTTTTGCTTTTAAATGTTAGAAAACATACGATTGAAGACTGACCTCCTCCTGCTTTTACTGGCTGCCATTGTAAAGAAAAGGAGACATCACCGAGGCCTGAACCATCTTTTCCTTTCGCTTCTCTTTCTCGATCATCCTCAACAATATCCAACTGCGACTTCTCATAGTTATACTTATATGTATAAGGAACTCCCAGACTTAATGACAGATTGTCGAGTATTCCATAATTGAGGGCCAGAGAATGAGTAAATGTGTGCTGTTTTACATAGCTGATATTAATAAAAAATTCCGGAAGCGGTGTTCCAATCCCCTCAATAGATATCCCTTCCGATGCACTATAGCTATAGTTAAAACTATAGTCCAACTCCATTTCTCCTTTGCCCAATAAGGTATACTGCCTGCCTGATGTCTCTAGAATCTCTCTGATCTCTTCTTCCCTAATTCTTTCATCCTCTGTTGGCTCCAATGCTTTCCTTGCAGCTGTTTCCTCTTTCATCCTTCTTATTTCATCTTCGAGCTCCCTTACTCTTTCATCTAGATTCAATGTCTCTTTCTTTTCCTCTGAAAGAGTTTTCTGAGTTACCTCAGATTCAGATACTTTTTCATCATAGGGTGGTTCTACCTCTTTGCCTGGCGCTCCTTTTTCAGACTGGTTCTCGGGAGGAAAAGATACTGACATCCCTTTATCAATTGCATATCCCGTAGAATACGAGATAATAACAGCCATTAATACTATAAAAAAGCTACGTCTTTTCAAAATAACTCCTTTTTAAATAATTGCCTCCTCGATTAAATAGTCACAAGGCTGAAGATTTAAGGGCACATCTTTCCCTTGCATACCCACATGTCAATATATATTCCCGAGTTTAAAATCATCCCCTTCTTTGATCACAAACAAAATTTCTCATTTCTGGATAGAACCCCCCCTCATTCAATTTAGAAATGATATGCAATCCCTGCGGTTGCCTTCATATACTTGATCTTATCCAGATCCCCCTCACCAAATATAAAAGAGGTCTCAATACCAATGCTCCAATTGTCATTAATAAAGATATCTGCTCCAAGCCCGAATTTGGAACACATATCACTCATAGAATCATTCCCCCTGTAGCCCCATAGACCCACACCAAAACCGAACAATGGCTCAAACAACTCAAATCCGAAAAACGAAATGTCAAGATCTGGAATAGGTAACGTGGAGACTTGCCTTTCTAGTTCTCCATACATCCAACCTGAACCAATTACAATAAAAGGCTTTATATGATCAGATACAGTGAAAGGTGAATACTTCACTGACGCCATGATTGTGATTATGCTCAGTTTTGCGCGCGATATACAATCACAACCTTCGAAAATATACGCTCTCTCCTTCCAATAAAAAGATGGGAGGTAATCAAAGGATAACTCGAGAGACCTTTTGTCATTGAACTTATACCCAATAGCTGCATTTACCTTCAGTGTTTCTAAGATATCATTTAAATGCAAAGGAAAAAGGACAGAAGGTTGACCCCATACATTCGAGCCCTTGGTGAACTCTGCTTCAAAACCATATGGGCCTTTGTTAACATCCAGCTCACCTTCATCTAAATTCTCTTCTGCATGGGACCATCCCAAGCTGAGATAAAAACCTTTAAATCTGGATTCTTCCTCCTTTACCTCTCTTTTTCCTTCTTCTTTAAACTTATTTATCTTCTCCTCAAGATCATCTATCTTCTTTCTTAATGCTGCTTTATCTTTTTTATGGTCATCCTTTACGCTTCGTTCTCTCTCTACTTCATCACAGTTCTCTTTCTCTCTTTTCTCTATATCCGCTTCAAAAATCGCTATCCTCGCTTTAATCTCCTCAATCCTCTTCTGTATATGCCTTATCTGAGTCAACTCATCTGAGAACACAGGAGGTATCTGCATGAAAAGCCCAAAAAAACAGAGAAGATACAGAAAATAAACCGTTTTTTTTGTTACTGCTTTCGTCCAAAAAATATGCCAGAACCAGGATTTGATAAAGATGCTATCTAAAATGAATGCAACATTTCGGCAGGCTAAAAAAACTCTCAAAAAAGTGCAGCATATCATAAAGTTACTCTTTCTTTTTCCCTGAGATTACCCGAGAACTTTGAAAAACAATATCCATCTTGACCCCACTTTTTTATAAAATAGGATATGAAGAATAAATAATCATTTGAAATGATATGTAATTCCACACGTTGCCTTCACATACTTGATTTGTTCCATATCTCCCATTCCAATGAAGTAGGAAAGTTCTGCTCCGATACTCCAGTAGTCATTTATATATAGATCTGTACCCGCCCCAAATTTGACGCAAGGTCCTTTCATTGAATCAAAGCCTCTAAATTGAAGAATAGGCCCGCCTAATCCCAGTAACCCCTCAAGCTCGCTACCTAATAAAAAGACGTCAAAGGTAATAGGGCCGTACCAGATCTTTTCGATCTCTCCTAACATTAGTCCAGCACCGCCAACCAAAAAAGGATGTATATAATCGGATATGGTGAACGGATAATACTTTGCCGCTGCCATAATAGTGGTTATATTCACCTTTGCTTCAGGCCTCAAGGATGCATCCTCTATCAAATAAAACTCATTCAGATACCCTATCGTTTTCCCCTCCCACAAGAAGCCTGATATGTAATCAAAGCACACCTCTACTGAGAGGGAGTCGTTAAACTCGTATCCTACATTTGCATTAATCTTGAACAGTTCAAGAAGATTGTTCACATCCATAAACCATATATCAATGACCGCATATGCCATCACATCATGGTACTCAGGTTCAAAACCATATGGGCCATCTAAAAAACTTGTATAACCATAGTCGAAGTTCTCCCATACAAATGATATCCCCAGGCCAGCATAGAAATTCGCTATGTTTGTCCCCTTTTTCGATATTCCCCTTTCCTCTTCTAAGACACTGACCTGCTCCTCAAGCTTCCCAATATCCTTCCACAATCCCTGTACCTCTGTTATCTCTTCATAGCCCCTTTTGGATTTTAACTCCACTTCTGATTCTTTCAGTTTCATCTCAAGCTCATCTATTCTACTTAATAGACTATCGATATCCGGCCCTTCCTCTTTGACAGGCTCCATTGTCAGCTGTGGTTCTCCTTCTTCCGCCTTTTTAATCTTTTCTATCGCTTTCTTCTGAACAGGCAAAATCTCCTCAGTTACCTTCCCTTTCTCATCTATAGCCGCCTTCTCTATATATACCTCTATGCGACGGTTACGCTTCCTGTTCTCAGGTGTATCATTGGGTGCTATAGGTTTCGAAAAACCATAACCGATCGCTGTAAGCCTCCCTTTCTCTATGCCTGCATTTACCATATACTCCATAACTGCTTTAGCACGACTTTCGGAAAGCCTCTGGTTGTATGCCTTTGATTCTCTGGGTGTGCGGTCTGCATGTCCCTCGATTCGTGCTAAGGTATTGGGGTTTTCTTTTAATACATTAACGACTCGGTCTAATTGCTCGTAAAACTGAGGAAGGATCTCAGCTTTGTCCCACTCAAACTCAATACGAAGCGTAAAGAGTTGTATCTCTCCCACAGCTCTTGCAAATATGGGAGTTATCATAATAGTCAATAAAACCGACAATAGAACGATCCCCAACCTTTTCACTGCTGCCTCCTTAAAAATACAAATAAATTATTTTCTATATACATTATTTAAAATTCTCCTATTTTGTTAAAAAGATATTACTTATTAAGTATTTACAATATAATTTATTTACACATGAGTATATAATGTTTGCATTTAAAAGTTCCTCATTTAATCAATTTAAGATATCAAAAATCTTTAATAAAATAAGGAATTAGCGTTTGATATGCGGTGAGTTTGAACGGGGCAAATATTTTTCCTTATTTATTTAAGTCTCCTCAGCATTGAAAAATTCAACATCATAGTCAATGAAAATGATATTATCATTGTGGGATTAAAATAGAGCCGAATAATATAGATTGGACAAAAGGGCAATTTATGGATTGACCCTACCTAAGAAGGGTTTCTCTGTAAAGACATTTCGTTCTCTTATGTTCTGTAGTGTGCCTAGATTTTCCTGTAAGATCAATTCAGCAGGTGGAGTAAATGCAGGGGAAAAATGAAATAGAATCCTTCTCTTCATATCTTCATCTATTATTCTCAGATCCTCTTCCTTAAGCATCAGTGTTGTCAACCCCTTGCCTCCTTTTGGATATACGACAAAGAGAACATCTTTGTACCACATTTTCTTAAAGCTGGCCATTGAAATACTCATATTACCTAATGAAGGGTCTGCAACAAACACATGATCTTTATAAATACCTTTAAATACTACAAAATGGCGACGATTTAAAATCTCTATAGGTAAGATGAATGGGTAATCAAGGGTTAAAAGATCTGCGATCTCCGCCTTGTAACCAACCCCCTCATAACCCAATACATTGACAAACTTCTTCATATCAAGAAGGGAAAACCCCCTCCTCTTTTCAATCATTTTTGCATCACCGTATCGCACCAGCCCGTTTATTACCTGCCTCTCGCTGACTTCTTCTCCCAGATAATATCGAAGAACTGTAGCCAAGGCAGCGGATCCGCAACTATAATCGTATAACTGCTTTATTATGTTTTCATCCTTAAACTCTGAAAGAGGCTTTATCTTATGCCTGATCCTTACATTGCCATAGTGTGTATCAATATTTATATTTATACTCTCCTCTGGTTTTTTTACAATACCTTGATAACCAGTAAATATGGATACGATTATTACAAAGGCAACGAGTGCAGACATAGCATTTTACAACATAAAACAGTTTTTAAAACACGTCTTGTGGGATGCTTTTACATCCCACAAGACACTAAATTCGTTAAAGAATAACCTTTCAAATTCGTTTATTAGTGACCCCTAACATATATTGTAGATCCTGAGAGATTCAAACCAGAAATTGATACTGTCCCTATAGAACTACCAGATGTGCTGGTTGCTGCAGACCCAACCCGTATAGCGCCTATACTAATACCTCCGGAAATAGTTGGAAGCCCAATCGCCAGTCTCGATATACCACTGGTCGTTTCAACATCCACTGTCAAGCCTGTAAGATTAATAGTACCAGTATCTGGTATGGCTAATTGTGCAATATTGAGATATCCTGCACTGGAACCACTAAAACCATCGGTATCACCATAGGAAATTAATTGAATGTATGCATCGAGTGTCATATCAATAGTGATCCCGTCCTGACCGACGATAGCCTCCAGCTGACTATCTGATATAGCACTCATCTGAGCCATTGCAAATAGAGGTAGGAAAATCAATGCGGCCATTGCAATCAAAGAAAATAAACTGCTCTTTTTCATCTTTTGCCTCCTCGCTTTTAAAATATTTCATTGCAGCCCGACTATCCACTAAATGTTATGGACTCAGGGCTTTCCGTCACCAGGTTACCCGGGTTTTGGCCTTAAATTAAAATCTTCTAGCATATTGAACCTCACAGTTTATTAAATAAAAAACACCTCCTTTCATTTCAATTTTTTGCTTCTTTGCCTTTTCAGCTTTATTTTTTAAAACTCTAGGTTCACATATAAACCTAGTTAAGTTGAGTAACTCCATTTTATAGAAACAGATATGCTCAGTGACCCCAAATCTTCATATTCCCCTCAATTCTAGGCGTACCACTCAACTCAAGTCTGCCAAGATACGTGCCGGCGCTTCCTTGTGCATCATTGATGCGAAGCGATATCCTTGCTCCGCCTTGACCTGGCAAATACGAAGTGACCTCAACCCTGACATAATCTGTACGCATAAAACGATCCAAGAAGCCGGGGTCTGCCGCCCAATACATTATCCAGATCTCTCCAGTAGCGTCGTCTATGAAAGAATTCGTAATTCCCGCTATTGTCCCTTCCATTGTCTCCCAGGCACCCCCGGTAGTGGAGAAATCCAACTCATGGTATGTTCCTGTATCGAAGTTCTTTATATACAATCTTTGATTAACTGAGGACTCGCTATATACTACTGCCTTGGTATAAATCTCAGTAACTCTGTTTGATCCCAAATTTGTTGTGAAAACAAAGCGGTGGGTTTTATCGTCGGGTGAATCTGTTTCTACATATAATGTATCGTCAGCAGAGACATTGGTATAATTAGCAGCATTGAAAGGCGTTTCACCTTGGGGATCGTTTCCTCCTCCGCTGGTATTTGCATCATCGCTCCACCACCCCCACTTCGTTGTCCCTGCTGTTGGCGTAGAGAAATCGAACACATCTGTACCGGGCGCTCCATCGGGTATGTCTGCAAATGTTACCTGTAAGGGCGAAAACCCTATATTCAAATAACTCGTAGCAGACACTGTCGCTACATCGAGGGTGATTTCACTTTGTGTAGTGGTTGTAAAGTCTACATTGAGATCTGTCAAGTTCAAATAACCCGCTGTGGTTGTCCCGCCGCTATAGCCATCGCTGTCGCAGTAACTGATGTAATCAGCACTTAAAGAAGAAAAATCAAACCCTAACGAGATGCCGGTCCGAGCTGAAACTTCTTCCATCTCGCCATCTGAAAGGGGAGTCATCCGTGTCATCCCGTTTAAAGGAAATATGAAAAGAATAACTGTATATATAATCAGGATAAGTCCTCTCATCCTTTTTGTCTCCTCTGTTTTTAATCATATTATCTACAAAAACCTTTTGATAGCCTATCAATGTATAACTGATTTGAGCAACAGGTTGTCCCAGCACGAGAATCAGTCACATCGGACTTCTCTTTGCCGAGTGTGTTATTTGGGATATCAGTGAATTTTACACTCAAAGGCAAATTCTCAATATTCTGTACATTCTCCGCCCATGCTGTTGGCATATCTAAGGTTTTTTCACTTTGTACACTGTCCCTTGCAATTAATTCACCGCAATAGTATTCAAAATCTTCATATATCCTGCAATCAGTATCCTGCAATGAGGCGATTATTCCTAAGGATATGCCTGTTCGTCCTGAGATTGCTTCCATCTCTGCCTCAACAAGTATAGTCATCCCAGCTATAGCTGCTAAAGGATTCATAAAAATCATAGCTACAATAATAAGCTTATTCAATACTTTCATCACTTTACCTCCTAGTTCATAGAAGATTTTATAAGCGACTTTTTAAAAAAAAATTACTCTCTTGCCTGCATATTATTTAACTTTAATATATAGTGGTATTCACATGGTTACGCCATCCACCTGTAGGCGCAACAGGCAACTCAACCTTTATAAACCTCTGAATGCTAGGATCATCATAAGTCGTACCCGTAGCATCCAGCTGATCTATAAGAAGCGGGCCGAAGTTATCAAAGTCGGCACCGTTATTATAGTTCATTTCAATCTGCTCAAGCCTTATACTCCCCTGAATTGGGAGGCTCAATACAAGCAGAGGACTCGCCCCACCAGATACATCGACAGTTACTAGATCATCAGAGAACACACCGATATTAAAAGTACCAGTCTGGGTTGGCCAACTCGCGGGGTCAGGGTTATTGTTATAAGGGGTTAAAAATCCATCAAAGAGGTGTATATTGGAAATCTTTAAATAGCTGTCAGGATTTGTAGTATATGGATTGTATGCATAGAGAAACTCCTCTATCTTTGCCTGTAATGCGACCTCTGCTGATAAGCCGACATTTCCTGAATAATGAGGGCCCAAATATATATGAGATAGTCCTGAATCGAGGTAATGGAATACTATATTCTTTATCCATATGTCAGTATCTGTATCGGAAGTTCCCATGGAACTGCCAAAATAGATTCCATTGCTTATCATGTTTTCGATGCTAATGTATAATGGGTCGATGCTTGCAGAATTGTCCGGAAACTCAAGGTCTATAAAACTCCAGCCAGATTTCGTCCCTACATCGAGCATAAAAGGATCGGACAAGGTTCCAATCTCGCTGATTACGCCGCCCGATCCGTTATCTATCGTTATATTCCCGAATTCGACATATCCATCTTCAATATAACGGGGGCTTATACTTCCTACTTTCAGGTCGGAAAATACAAGATGCACCCCATCATTGCCAGCAACCTCACACAGCTCTATATCACGAAGAGGTACCATTTTTGCGTTGCAAATGTCAGGGATAAAGAGCATAATGATCAAAAACACTATTGGCTTTATTTTTAGATTTCTCATCTCTTTTCCTGCAATCTGTCTTATTTAAGATTGGCTCGCTTAAAGCACCCGGTAGTGATTAAGACTACCAAGTGCTCTTTTATATAATCTACTCCACGAAATCACCAATTCGGCGAAGAAGGACCCCAACACCGTCAAGCACTGATTCTAAAAGCTCAGAATTTCCGATAATATCGACTATCGGATCGAGCGGAATCTCCATAGGCCCAATGACTAAAGTCGCAATCGGATTTGGGAATAATCTATCCATAAAAAATCCCTGTGCAGATATAGCTTCCATTTCTGAATCGGTCATTACTTCCAGCGCTCCCATACCGTAATTGGGAATAATCACTATTGTTAACGAGATTAATATAGCAATTAATAAAAAATATCTCTTCATCTTAATACCTCCTATGAGTAAGATATAAATCACTTTCTCATAGGCAGCCCGACTATCCGCTTTTTATGTGGACTCAAGGCTTTCCGTCCCTCGGTTACCCGAGGTTTGGCTTTTTCTATGAAACTCCATTTTAAATAGTGTCCATCAATAGATGCTCTTTTATATTACTTTTTATGTAATGAGAAAATTTCTCTCTATGTTTATCATATCTAAATAATCGCATTCTCTAGATCACATTATAGTAAGTGCACGTCTGCATCAGAGATATGAAGCCAAATACCATTTCCAGGGATAGATTCAAATGAAGAGGCAGCATCAGGAGGGCACTGCTTGAGTCCCGTTTGGGATATGGCGAGATAGAAATCCGAATCGTTTACAGTAAGGCCAGAAAGCAAGTTGCCGATCAGATCAGCGAGAACAATACGATGACCATTTAGGGGAATAGTTAAAAATGCCAAATGTGCGTCTACATCTGCGGAAATTCTGTCAATTCCATCATCAAAATAAAGCGAGCCATTAAAATGATCTGTCCCAACCTTGACAAAGAGCAGCTTCCGGTCTGCGCTTGCCATATGATTGTATAAATCATTTGGGTCCGTAACAATGTCATGGGATGGGTCCTGAAAAGCGACCTCAAACCTTATGCCATCCAAAGTAACCGTGTCTCCAGGACCGTCTGTGCCCCATCTCACCTTATTTAGCTCTTCATCCCAGCCAGTATCACCGTCACTATCTGTATAATAACCAAGTGACAACGTCCTGTTATCTATCTGAAGAGAGACTTTCATGTCGAAAAGCATTGTAATCACGTCGTGGGAATAGTATTCACTAGTATCATAGGGTGAATTCCTATGCTCTACCTGAATCGTGACAAACTGGCCTGTTATCTCGAAAAGCTCATTATCAGAAAGGACAGTCATCTTTCCATGCAAAGAAAGCGGTAAAAGCATAATTGAGGTGGCCACTACAAAGACTATAAATACATATCTTATGATATCTAAAGACATGATAAAAGCCTCCTATTATATTAAATAAAGAGCTTTGCTTTTTCTATATATTATCTATCAATTATAAGAAAAACTCAATACTGCTTTAGAGGTATTTTTACATTTATAGATCAATCTTTAATAAAAAATCCTTGACACAATTTACTCAATTGATTTATTCGAATATAATCAAAATATTCAAAATATGTCAATTTTTTTATTTTTACTTCAGTAATTTCCGATTAGAAAATTGCATCTATGTATCAAAAAATATCAAAAAAAGGAAAATAATTCGATTTTTTACTTGACATATTATTAGGTTTGTGCCGAAGTATGGTCGTAATGACTTATTAATTCAAGGAGTTACGACATGCTGCAAACAATTTATCCTTATGACAGAAAACGTACACTGCGTTTTGATCAGTCCATTCAACCTGCTTATAAAGTCTATTTAATTAAAAATACCCCTACTCAAAAGGGATGATCCTGCTATGAAATGGTGGACACTCGGTTAAGTATTGATAAAAACAATAGCAGGAGGAAATTATAAGTGTTCAACAACGCAGAAAATATGATCCCGACTTTAGCAGTTGGTAGAAGAATCAGGCCAAACTATAGCTGTGGTGGCAGAAAATCTTTGTATCTCAAAATACCTTCTATATAGGTGGCGTCGAGTGCAACGTATCAAAAAAACTTGCCTTTCCTGGAAACGGACGCGAGGCATTGACTTCTTCACAACAGAAAATTCGGGAGCTTGAGAAAAGGCTTAAGAATGCCGAAATGAAGCGTGACATCTTAAAAAAGCCATGGCAATCTTTAGCAGGGCATCGAAATGAAATTCAAATTCATTGATTAAATAATCGTTCTTCATTTCCGGTGAAGAAGATGTGCTATATTTTAAAAATTTCATAGAGCGGTACTATTGGCGATAGGCTCCGTTATCATCCCTAAAATAGAATATGAAAGACTGAAGACACGAATAAACGTATTATTGAAGATCATAAAGGAATGGTTGGCAGTTCAATGATAACTGTAGATCTCAATGAAGACCCTGCATTTGCAAAAGTAAGCAGGCCTCGAGTTGCCATGTTCTTACAGCATTTACCGCAACACTTGCACCTAGTATGTGGTATCTCACTGTATATGTTATGGAGTTTTTCAAAACAGAAGTCCTTTATTGC
>JAXHVA010000129.1:0-10565 GCA_034189035.1 Thermodesulfobacteriota bacterium | reverse complement strand
ATGACTTGACAGATTGTTATCTGGAAGCAGCCCTTTTAGCGAGGGTATGCGATCCGACCTTTGGGTTTCGCTATTCATCTAAAACACGAACAGAGACATTGCGCCGGGTATTCGAGTGCATAAGGCATGGACTCGGTTACCCTTCAATCCGCAATGATGACGTGCTCATCCCCAATCTAATGCACTGGTTTGGTCATCCATTGAAGGAGGCAAGGCGCTGGGTGCACCAGGCATGTATGGCACCAGCACCGGATACGAAGTGGGCGGCACCTGCCTTACGATATCCGCAGCCATCGATAGCAACAGGGTCAAAGGCTGTATCTATGGCGCTCTTTGACGGTTATGATCCACTGACTGGCATGCACACAGGAATAAAGACAGGAGACTGTACCAAGTTTGAGACCTTTGATGAATTTTATAATGCATGGTATGAGCAACTGAAGGCGACATTTAAGATGTTGACTGGTATGGAGCACAGGGGAAGGAATGTGGAGGCCCTCTTCTTTCCGAAGCCTATGACCTCTTCCCTCTTTGAGCGCTGTATAGAGACAGGACAAAACAGTGCTCTGTGTAAGGAGAGGAGCAGCCTGTGGTTTACCCTCTTTGTATTCGGAGATACGGGAGATTCTCTGACCGCAGTGAAGAAGCTCGTCTATGATGAGAAGAAATACACGATGGCGGAGTTGAAACAGGCAATAGAGGCGAACTGGGAGGGCTACGAAGAGATGAGAATGGACTTTGTCAGGGCACCGAAATGGGGCAATGACGATGACTATGTAGACCAGATATGGGTAAGGATATACGAGGACCTGGGTAAGATGTCATGGTCAGTACGCGACATCAATGGGCAGCCCTGGCCTACCCTGCCGGAGAGTATAGCAGCGCATACTGTTCAGGCGCCTAAAATAGGGGCGCTCCCAAATGGAAGAAGATTGGGCGATCCTCTATATGATGGTGGTTGTTCCCCTGGTCACGGTTTTGATAAGAAGGGGCCGACAGCTGTCTTGAAGTCGGTAGGCAAATTGGATCATGTTGGTTCGGTACGTGCAACTCTTTTGAATCAGAGGTTGTCTCCTGCCCAGCTACAAGGCGAGAAGGGGTTCAATATGTGGCGAGACTATATGAAGACCTGGCATGATCTGGGGATCAACCATGTCCAGTTCAATATGGTAGATAACGAGACACTCTATGCAGCGCAAAAGGAACCTGAGAAGTACAGTGAATTGATGGTAAGAATTGCGGGTTACAGCGCCCATTTTGTTGAGATGAACAAGATCACACAGGATTCTATCATAGCGCGTAATGTGCAAAAATTTTGATGTTTTTCTTTATCAATAAAGATACTCACAATAGTATTTAGGGCTGTCCGAGATGAAATTCTCGGATAGCCATTACATGATGCTTGGATTAGAACACAGATAAAGATTTATGCTGCATAAAAGGTTATGTCTCCTTAAAACCAAGAAGAATATACATTCCCTAATGAATCTCCATATGGGTTTTATAAAAAGAAATTTTACAGGGTAGAAAAACATTCCAAAGCAAAAAGATAGAACAAAATTGTCATTTTTGGATGGACAATTAATAAATAAAAGTCTGAAGAATGACGTTATATATATAAAGCCTAGACCTATTTTAATAACAGAAAAGTTTCCCCTTTTGGATAAAAGTGAGGAGTAAGAACAATGGCTACATAGCTGATTATAAAATTAATTCTCCAATTTGCAAATTCTGTTGCAAGGATGGGAGTCGACAAGGCGTATCTTGAGTAAGGACTGATGAAGTACAGATACGATATCTAAATGAATGCGAGTAAGTGAGAAAAATTAGAAGAGATTGATCTAATAATTGTATAAATGTCTCAGAATTTATGTGGAATCCAATATTTAAAAATGACAAAGGTGATTAAATGAAAAGTTAGTTTTTTTGATGTTTCTCACTAAGACCATTAATAAGGTAAAAAGGAGGATATCAATATGGCACAAACTGAAATAAAAAAAGGTGAGAAGGAACTTTATGATGATCGACAATACTGGTGGTGGGCGGAAAAGAAGAGATCTCCTCGGCTCAATTATCTGAGAAAAGCAGTATGGTCTAAGGCCACCAAGGGATCAAGCTGGTTGCCCGGAGTTCATATGGATTTAGAGAATATCCGCTGGTATACAAAAACATTTAAAGAGGCCCCTCCATCGGAGTCGTTTATAATCACAAGGGCAAGAGCTCTTGCCAACCTGCTTGACAATATGCCTGTATTTATCACCGATAATTCTAGAATCGTGGGTTACCCCGGTTCTGCTCCCCACCTTATCACATGGATTCCTACAGCATCTTCAACACTGAATGACGACACATTAAATGACAGAACAGGAATTACTCCTGATGAGGACCTTGAAGAAGCAAAAGAGCTTGTCGATTTCTGGAATGGAAGGACCTATGAAGATAAGTGTGTACAGTATATGAACCGCAGGGAAAAAGTATTACGTCTTATGGCAGAATTTGTGTCTCCAGGAAGAGAGGTTGTAATCTCTGATTATGTCACGATACAGCCTGATTGGATGTATCAGGGGTTTGATTCGATAATCAATACTATAGATGAGAATATAAAAGATGCTGAAAAGAAGATGCGAGAGACTCCAACAGCTGAAGAACAGGTCTCTTATATGGAGAAAATCGATACATGGAAGGCAATGAAGATCTGCCTGGAGGCAACAATACGATATGCTAGGCGATTAAGCCGTTTGGCAAAGATACTTGCAGAGAATTTTGAAACCGATGCAAAGAGGAGACAGGAGTTATTGCAGATAAGCGAGACGTGCAATAAAGTACCTGCAAAACCCCCTGAGCATCTATGGGAGGCTATGCAGTTTGACCATATTGTACAGGTAGCATACAGGCTTGAATGGCATAATAACTCATGGCAGTGGCGTCAGGACTACTGGCACTGGCCTTTCTACAAGAAGGACGTCTTAGAAGAGAAGAACCTCACAAAGGACGAGGTTGTGGAGTACTGTGCAGAATGGATGATTTCAGCCTTTGGGTTTGCTAGAGCAGTCTTAAGAGGAGGCCGAGAAGCATTGCAAGGTACTCCCGGCCCTTATGTATGGACTCTTGGAGGGGTAGACGAGGATGGGAAAGATGCCTGCAACGATCTTACGGACTGTTATCTGGAGGCGGCACTTTTGGCTAGGGTGTGTGATCCTACATTTGGCTTCCGTTACCATTCCAATGTACGTACTGAGACCCTGCGTAGGGTATTTGAATGCATCCGTCATGGTCTAGGGTATCCTTCCTTAAGGAACGATGATGTCCTTATCCCTAATCTCATGCACTGGTTCGGCCACCCCTTAAAAGAGGCAAGACGATGGGTGCACCAGGCATGTATGGCCCCTGCACCTGATACGAAATGGGCTGCACCTGCTTTGAGATACCCATCATCTTCAATAGCATTGGGGGCAAAGGCGGTTACCCTATCTATGTTCGACGGTTTTGACCCGACATCCGGGATGCAAATAGGTATCAAGACAGGAGATTGCACGCAGTTTGAGACGTTTGATGATTTTTTCAACGCTTGGTATGATCAAATGAAGGCCGGTTTTGACATGGCGACAGGTATAGAGCATAGGAACAGGTATGTAGAGGCACACTTCTATCCAAAACCGATGACATCCGCCCTCTTTGAAAGGTGTATAGAGACAGGAAAAAACAGCGCCCTGTGTAATGAGAGGAGCAGCTTATGGTTTACGCTCTTTGCATTCACAGACACAGGAGATTGCCTCGCTGCAGTAAAGAAGCTGGTCTATGATGACAAGAAATACACGATGGCTGAGCTGAAAAAGGCACTGGAGGCGAACTGGGAGGGCTACGAAGAGATGAGAATGGACTTCGTCAGGGCGCCGAAGTGGGGCAATGACGAAGACTATGTAGACAAAGTATGGGTAAAGGTGTATGAGGCCTTGGGCAAGATCTCTTGGTCTGTGAAGGATATTAATGGACAGCCTCGGCCTACCCTGCCCGAGAGTATCGCAGCACATGTAGTTGGAGCGACAAAGATTGGGGCATTACCAAATGGCAGGAGGTTTGGCGATCCATTATATGATGGTGGCTGCTCTCCTGGTTGTGGTTTCGACAAGAAGGGACCTACAGCAGTCTTAAAGTCAGTCGGCAAACTAGACCATGTAGGCACAGTGAGGGCAACCCTCTTGAACCAGAGGCTATCTCCCGCCCAATTACAAGGAGAGAAGGGGTTTAAGATGTGGAGAGACTATATGAAGACCTGGCATGATTTGGGAATTAACCATGTCCAGTTCAACATGGTCGATAACGAAACCCTATACGCAGCACAGAGAGAACCTGAAAAGTATGGCGAGCTGATGGTGAGGATCGCAGGTTACAGCGCCCATTTCGTTGAGATGAATAAGATCACTCAGGATGCGATCATCGCGCGTAACGTGCAGAAGTTTTAACTAACAACTTAACTCGGAGTTGGATTTTGCTGCATTACAGCGACTCTTACGGGTCACGGTAATGCAGCCTTGATTACTTTTAATGGCATGCGATTGGATTAGATCAGCGCCATGTTATCATTGTCAAGAAATATACATACCTTCCGAGTGTCAATATTCCGGTAGCCTCCTATTCTCTTACTCGAAGATGCAGCAGGAGCAAACAAATATTTCACATCAAGGCTCTATGAATTTATCAAAGGAGGAACAAAGATTGCACAAACCGAAATAACAAAAGGTGAGGTGGAGCTGCTAGATAATAGACAGTACTGGTGGTGGGCGGAGAAGAAGAGATCTCCAAGGCTTAATTATTTAAGAAAAGGTATATGGTCTAAGGCGACCAAAGGATCAAGTTACTTACCAGGGGTTCAAATGGATTTAGAAAACTTCCGATGGCACACCAAGATATTCAAGGAAGCCCCTGCTTCAGAGCCGTTTATTATTACCAGAGCAAGGTCTCTGGAAGCATTATTAGGAATTTATTACAGATTACTCCCGCATACAGGGGTATCCGGGTTCTGCTCCCCATCTTATCACATGGATACCGATGGCATCTTCTGGAATTAATGAAGATACGATGAACGATCGCACGGGCATTATCCCTGAGGAAAACCTGGAAGAGGCAAAGGAGATGGTCGAATTATGGCAGGGGAGGACCTATCAGGATGTATGTTCTCAGTATCAAAACCGGAGAGAAAAGGTCTTAATGTTGATGGGAGAATATGTCCAGCCAGGAAGGGATATAACGGCCTTTGACTATGTTACTCCGTAGCCTGACTGGATGTATCAAGGATTCGATTCTATAATTAATTCAATTGATGAACATCTGAAAGATGCGCAGATGAAGATGCGAGAAACCCCTACTGCCGAAGAGCAGGTCTCATTTATGGAGAAGATCGACACATGGAAGGCAATGAAGATATGCCTTCAGGCAACGAACACTTATGCAAGGCGTATCAGCCGGCTTGCAAAGATCATTGCAGAGAACTTTGAGACTGATCCAAATAGAAGACAGGAGCTCCTACGAATCAGCGAAACCTACGAAAAGGTACCTACAAGGCCCCCTGAGCACCTTTGGGAGGCTATCCAGTTCGATCACTTTGTACAGGTAGCCTACAGGCTCGAATGGCATAATGCTGCATGGTCATGGCGTCAGGACTACTGGCATTGGCCTTTTTATAAGAAGGATGTCATAGAAGAGAAGAATATGACGCGGGATGAGGTTGTGGAGTACTGTGCAGAGTGGATGATGGCTGCCTATGGAATTGGAAATCATGGTTTAGGGTAGGGAGAGAGGCTTTACAAGGGAGCCCTGGTCCTTATGTATGGACCCTTGGAGGAGTGGACGAAGATGGTAACGATGCATGCAATGACCTCACGGATTGTTACCTCGAAGCAGCCATTGTAAGCAGGGTATTTGAGTGTATCCGTCATGGTCTGGGTTATCCTTCCTTACGAAATGATGATGTACTTATCCCTAATATCATGCACTGGTTTGACCACCCGCTGAAAGAGGCCAGACGTTGGGTACACCAGGCATGTATGGCCCCTGCCCCAGATACGAAATGGGCGGCACCGCCTTTGAGATACCCTCAAGCAGCAATAGGGTTAACCGGTAAGGCTATCTCTATGGCTATGTTTAATGGTATTGATCCAATAACGGGGATGAAGATAGGTATTGAGACAGGAGATTGTACCAATTTTGAGACATTTGACGAATTTTACAATGCATGGTACGAGCAGCTTAAGGCTGGATTTAGGATGGCAACGAGTATTGAGCACAGAAACAGATATGTAGAAGCACAGTTTTGTCCCAAACCAATGACATCATCCCTTTATGAACGTTGCGTTGAGACAGGGCAAAACAGTGCTCTTTGTAAGGAAAGGAGCAGTCTGTGGTTTACTCTATTCTGCTTTGCTGAGACCGGTGATTGCTTCGCAGCGATTAAGAAATTGATATATGAGGATAAGAAATATACAATGGCTGAATTGAGGAGTGCTCTTGAGGCAAACTGGGATGGATATGAGGATATGAGGATGGATTTTGTCAAGGCTCCAAAGTGGGGCAATGATAATGACTATGTAGATCAGATGTGGGTGAGGATCTATGAGGATCTGGGGAAGATGTCATGGTCAGTCCAAGATATTAACGGCCAACCCTGGCCTACCCTTCCAGAGAGCGTTGCTGGTTTTACTGTCGGTGCGCCTAAGATTGGTGCATTGCCCAATGGTAGAAGACTGGGTGATCCATTATATGATGGGGGCTGCTCTCCTGGCCCAGGTCTTGATAAGAAAGGGCCAACAGCAGTATTAAAGTCTGTAGGTAAATTAGACCATGTCGGTTCTGTAAGAGCGACTCTTTTAAATCAGAGACTGTCCCCTTCTCAGCTTCAAGGAGAGAAGGGTTTCAAGATGTGGAGAGACTATATGAAGACCTGGCATGATTTGGGAATCAACCATGTCCAGTTCAATATGGTGGATAATGAGACCCTGTACGCAGCACAAAGAGAACCTGAGAAATACAGCGAACTCCTTGTGCGAATTGCAGGTTACAGTGCCCATTTCGTTGAGATGAATATAATGACCCAAGATGCTATTATTGCTCGAAATGTGCAAAAATTTTAGCTATTTTTTTTTACTTAACTAAGATAAAGTTTGGAAGGGAGGTGAAAAGTATGGCATGTTGTGATGAGTGTAAGAATTTCTTTCCTTTAGAGGATGATCCGACTTTAGGGGATTGCGTCCAGAGAGTTGTTGATCCAAGACAGGCTTATTATAAAGCAAAACCAGTAGAGGCAGAGATGGATGCTTCGAAATGTTCTTCATTTCAAAAGAAGTAAGAGGGGGGGAATCCGAGATGAAGATGACATGCGACAAGTGTGAATTTACTGAAGAATACTATGAATTCAAATATCTTAGCAAGGCTGGATGACCAGCAACAGGGTGCGCTGACATCCGAGTGTGTCCCAGGTGTGGGACTCAGAACATATTTTCAAGGCCTGAGGCCCTAGATCAAGAAGAAGATGAGATGAAAGAGCTATCCAAAGAGCTGATGGCTATCCCGAAGGATGCAGATAAAATCTTAATGAAAAAGGCAAAAGATATAATAATTAAGCTGAGAAGGGTCAATCAGCGTTGGAATATCCCTGAGCTGAATGAATTTCTCAACCAGAAGCAAAAGGAATTAAGGATCGGCTACTAAGTAAAGTTTTACGTGTTTTGAGAGAAGCAGTGAATTTATTCACTGCTTCTCGATTATCATATTAACAATAGAAGGATAGAAAACTATGGAAGATACACATGCGATTGCAGTTCCAAATGTAGAGCAGCACTATTTTTTACCTAATGATGAGATACGTAACCTAGAAAGGATCGATCTGCTTTCTAATAAACATCCAGTGAATGTGCTGGTAGCAGGTAAGCAGGGATGTGGTAAGTCAACCCTGGTTAGGCAGTTTGCAGCTAAGAACAAGAGGCCTTTGGCCACTTTTCAGATAGGAATACTTTCAGAGCCTGGTCAGTTATTCGGTGATCACAGACTCAAGGAAGGGGAGACATACTATCAACAATTCCTCTTTCCTCAGGCAATCCAGACTCCTGGGTGTATAATCCATCTCGAAGAGATAAACAGACCGGAGCATCCTAAAGCATTGAATATGCTTTTTTCTGTATTATCTGAGGATAGACAGGTATGGACAGATGAACTTGGTTTAATAAAGGTCGCTCCGGGTGTTGTTTTTTTTGCTACCCTTAACGAGGGAGAGGAATTCATCGGCACGGAGATGCTGGATGCTGCCTTGAGAGACCGTTTTTATATAATACTAATGGGATACTTACCCTCTCATGTAGAAGCAAAGGTGCTTACCCTCAAGACCGGGATAGACGAAGCAGATGCTCTTACAGTGGTCAACATTGCCAACAAGTTGAGGGGTAACAGCCAGGAGCCGATTACGATTTCGACTCGGCATACATTGATGATTTCTGAAATGCTCAATGTTGGGGCAACGATTCGAGAAGCAATAATAAACAGTCTCCAGGTAAGCAGAGACATATTAGAGTCACTGCTTACTTCACTTCATATGGATTTGGGGACAACTAAGGAGGCAAACGAAGATGGATACCAAGAGTATTGAACCCCCTTCAAATGGTCAAGAATCAGGTAGTTGTGCTGGTGGAAACTCATTCAGGGCTGGTTGGGGAGCAACGGATTTCTGGATGGAGGAAACCCATTGGGGAGAACAGTATCTTCCTTCGCATACTGGAATATCTGAATACTGGAGGAAGAACATCTCTTCAGAAGAATCTACGGAACTTGCCAATGTTTTGAGGGCATTGAGAAAAGTTGCCGGTCATATCGGTCAGAATGTAGGAGAGATCGAATGGACTGGCATGTCCGGTAAGTACAGAGGAGCAATTTCTTTAGATCCTGGATTGGTAATGGGCGATTACCCTGTACCTTCCGGTAAGGTAGATTATTTGGTCGGGTGCGTGGTTCACGAGGCCCTTCACAAGACTGAATGGAGTGACCTCGTCTGGGAGAAGATAGAGCAGTATTGCCATGATATTAGGGTTCTGGAAAAGCTTATTATCCATAAGATCGTATATGCCGGTGAGGATATATACATTGATAATCTATCTGAACAATCAATTTTAGGTCTTTACACTCGTAAATCCAGAGAAGTAGCTCTGAAGAAGAGAGGAAAGGGCTCAGTAAATCGTAAGGTTACAGTGGATGAGTTGTTCTTCCTCTGGTGGCTCAAGGCTGTAGAAGGCAAAATCGATTATAGTATAAATCCTATATATGAAGAGCTGCTCAATTCATTGGAGAGTTCTGTGTTGCAATTGAAAGAGGTAAGCCAGAAGAGCACACACATAACTATCCGTTGTGAAATGCGTTTTGGAATCTATATCGATATCTGGAAAAGGATAAAAGACAAGATCTTTACATGGGGAATAGACGATAAAACTCTCCTTTGGACACCACCAATGAAGCAGGAAGAAAAGAGGAAGCGTGGCAGGAAGAAAGCTGCCACAGATACAGACAAATCTCCCCTTTCGCCTGCCCTTATCAATCAGATCGAAACCACCTTAGCAGCCAATTCCACAGATATTACTCCAATTATAGAGACTATAGTAGGCGACGACGATGATGATGTCATTCCTACCTCAGTATGGGATTTTAATATTCCCTCACACCCGGTAATAGACCCGGTTCTGGTTGGTAGGCTAAAGGCGATCTTCCAGAATTATTCTGAAAGAAAATCTATGATAAGTCGTGGTCTTGCAAGTGGGAGGGTAGACAGAAGGCGGTTATACCGTGCACCGATAACTGGCAGATGCTTCATGGACAAGCAATCTATACCGGATATGAATTGGAATATTTGTTTACTCGTAGACGCAACAGGTTCTATGAGAGGTGCTAAATGGAGGTTGGTGGAGAGCACTGTGGCTAACCTTCACAGAGCATTTATAGGCTTTAACAATCGTTTACAGGCATTTGCTTATTTTGAATCAGACCATATCTGTATAGTTTCCAGGCTAATTAAAGGAGAAAACCTCTTGTCTGTTCCTCCAAGTGGACAGACAGCATCAGGACAGGCCCTTATAGCAGCAGCATATATGATGTTACGAGATAAAAACCGCAAGCTTTTGATTCATATAACTGATGGTGAGTCGAACTATGGTTGTAGTGTTCAACATGGCATTGATTACTGTAGATCGCAAAAAATTGATTTGATCACCTTGGCCTGTGGATACAAGGACAAAGAGGCCATGCAAAATCAGTATGGCAAGGCCATTCAATTTATCGACCATTTTGGTCAAATGCCAAATGCCCTTGAGAATCTTTTACGATGGATCATGGTCTATGGAGGTAAAGGTGGAGATTTTAAATTTAAGACCGATACCTGTGATGGGAAGGCTCTTTATAATAAAGAAAGAATTTGAATTGAAGGATAAGGTGTTATATGGTGACAGCTGAGAAACAATTGAAGGTTCCGCCACTGGATCCGAACTATTTTATTTTAGATGATGACAGGGCCAATCTGGAAAGGATGAGAATGC
>JAXHVA010000128.1:0-10661 GCA_034189035.1 Thermodesulfobacteriota bacterium | reverse complement strand
TCCAATACTAAAACTCTATAAAAGGCTCAAAAACTATAATAACTCTCTCCTTGTGGTTATAGAAAAACTAGCCGCTTATTTTTTTGCCAGGTGCTTTGTGTTTGACATGTATTTGGTTAATACACTTATTAGGGTCAGCGGAAGTCAAAAGTATCTTTCGATATGTTGATATACAATGAAATAAAAGGGATGAGACGATTTTGTTTTTTCAGGGTGGGGCTGGAGATAAGAAAAGATGTTTAAAGAGTGACCAGTTCATCATATTAAAGTCATCAAATAGATATCGCACAATAAGTTAATTATCATTTTCTCTTCATGCTATAGTAGAATATTTTATTTTTCTTTCTTATATTGAGTATTCCTTCTTGATTGAGCATGTCGATATGGTTAACAACCTCAGAAATCCCACATATGACATCGTATCCAGATAATTCGTTGAAATATTCTGTGCATACCTCGTAAGCGGATTTTTCTCCATCCGCAATAATCTTTGCCATATCCGTTTTCCTGATTTCATGGAATTTAAAAACATCATCAATCCAGTTTTTCAAATCGGTAAAAGTACTCCCATGGGCTGGGAGAACATAGTCAACATCTAATTCTCTGATCATTTTAAGGGAATTTAGGTAATGAGAAAGGCTCTCGAATCTTTCATTTGAACCATTATCATTAGGTTGCAAAAAAGGCACTGGCGTAATGTGTTCAATGATATGATCTCCTGAAAACAATAGCTTATTCTTTCTGTCGTATAAACATATCATCCCTATAGTATGACCAGGGCTGTGAATGATCTCAATGTCGAATTTCTTTAGATCCAACTTGTCGCCATGTTCTAACGGCTTGGTTATCTTAACTGATTTCGAAAATTTGACTCCATCACTAAAACTCTTTTTTATTTCCTCCAGGATTGAAGGGGGACTACCATAACTTTTCAAGAATTCTAGCACCCAATTAAGTCTGAAATCCAAAGAATTTAATGGGTCTTCAATTCTGGATACCTCTCTTTTATGTGCCATAACATCCGCGTTGGATGCTCTTTGTATAATTGATGCCAAGCCGAAGTGGTCTGCATGACCATGAGTAATAATAATCTTCTTTATATCCTTGAGGGAATAACCGATCTTTCCCAGCTTTTTAATAAGGTATTCTAAAGACTTATTTGAATATGGGCCTGTATCTATAAGGGTAAGATTCTTATCTTCTAAAAGGTAACAGTTACATGGACCTGGAGGTGACCACGGACTTGGAACTTTAATCATATGCAGACCTTTGATGTTTTCAATATTCATAGTATTTGGTTCTCTCCTTTCAACTCAACGCCTTAATTTATACTCATCAAGAAATACAGTTTTGCTTAATTAATCTATGTATGGTTTTCTGAGGAATGCTTTTCCCTTGAAACTTCTCTTTATGATGACGTATAGGGGTTTCACAGGGCAGGCATAGTTACTCTAAGGTAGTTAATATTTATCATCTTTTAAAAAAGAAATAGCTATTTTAATGAAGTAACTTTAAGGTTAATAAAGATCTTCATATTTGTTCATATCCGTATTTTAATGCCGTTTTATTTAGATCTATAAATTTGTCTTTTTTTTCTTTTATAAGAGTATCTTCCAATGTCTTCTCAATTATATCTATTGGGATGAGATTCGTTGCTTTAAGGTACGTTCCCAGCAAGATAAGATTTGAAACCTGGACAGCACCCATCTCTTTTGCCAGCTCTGTTGCAGGGATAGATATAATCTTTATATCCTTCCTCGTTAAATCCCGGCTAATCATTGAGCCATTTAAAACCAAAAGACCATCAGCTATTAAACTGTCCACATAGAGATCTAAAGCAGGTTCATCAAATACGATTAAACTCTCTGGCTCTGAAATAATGGGTGATATGACTTCTCTATCAGAGAGTACAACTCCACAAAACACCCTTCCTCCTCGCTGCCACGTCTCATAAGTTGGAAACCAGCTTGCATGACTATACTTTTTAAGCCCAGCTCTGGCAATTAAGAGTCCAATAGTCAATACCCCTTGTCCCCCCATACCTGCAATTGCTACATTGTATGTATTGTCTTTTTCTTTATCCATAGTAATCCCTCTTTAAGAGTCTATTATTTATATAAAGGTTTATTGACTTATAAGAAACTCTTAATCTTTTCTAAGACCTTTTTCGAAAGGATCATACCGCTCCCTGTCGGGAGGTTACGATCGAGAGACCCAAGGAGCTCGATATGGGCCTTTCCAAGAACTGCCAGCTCTACATCTTCGATCATCTGTCCCATACAGTCCTCAACTACTAAGAATTTCTTGGCTCTGTCTGCTATCTCATTTATCGCCTTGCGTGGAAAAGGCCAAAGGGTTATCGGTCGAATAAATCCTGCTTTAATTCCCTCATTACGTGCTCGATACATCGCCTCCAGGGTAACTCTTGCAGTTGAACCATACGACACTAAAACGATATCTGCGTCTTCTATTTCATAGGTCTTATACCTCACTTCATTTTCTTTTATCCGGTTGTACTTTTCCTGTTGTCGACTCATATAATCATAGTATGAGCCTATTATGCCCGGTGAATTATGGATGAAGCTCCGCATATAGTTGTGGGTTGCAGATCCTCTTACTGCCCAATCTTTTTCTGGTAAAGGAGGAAATTCTGTTTTTTTGAGTTCAACACTCTCATACATCTGGCCCAGTATCCCATCACTCAAAAGAATGACATGGATTCGATATTTATCAGCCAGGTAGAATCCCAACTGGATAAGCTCAAATGCCTCTTGAACCGAATATGGAGCCAAAACAACATTCTTATACCCACCATGAGCGCCTCGGGTTGCTAGGAGGTAATCCATTTGGGAATGCTGCGTACTGCCTGCCCCAGGGCCTCCGCGTTGGACATCGACAATAACACAGGGCAATTCCATAGCCGCGATTCCAGAAATACCCTCTTGCATAAGACTAAATGCAGTACTAGCGGTTGATGTCATGGCCCTTACACCTGTGGCGGCAGCACCACAGACCATATTAATAGAAGAGAATTCACTCTCAGCTTGGACAAAGGTCCTTCCCAATTTCGGGAATTCTCTTGCCATAAATTCTATCAACTCATTCTGCGGTGTTATGGGATACCCGAAGTAGTGGGTGCAATCTGCATAGACAGCACCATATCCAATTGCTTCATTTCCGCTGATTAAAACCTTTTCGACCATAATTATCATCTCCTATATATTTGGGAAAACTCATCTTCATTCATTTGCATATCTGCCATATAAGAGTAAAAGGCTTAGATTACTTCGTATACCTCGATGGCTATCTCAGGGCAAAGACAGCTACAGGAGCCGCATCCGGTACAGTCATCCTGGTTTATTATAACAGGGAAGCCATACCCAGTGCTATTTATCTCTGTTCCCATAGCTAAACATTCCTTAGGACATGATTCAATGCAATATGAACACCCTTTACAGAATTCTTTATTGATTTCAATTTCTATTATCTTCTTTTTATTTTCCATATCTCCCTCATCCTATTTATCTTTTTTCTCTTTTCTATTATGCATCGACTGTATAATGAACCTCTAATTGATCAACATTTTTAAATTCGCCGATAGGGTACTCAGCGATCATGTGTTTCTCAAACCATTCCCTGGCCTTTAGAGGGTTCATTTTGAGTATAGGAGGACATACTGATAGTATCTCTACAAATGTATAGCCGATGCCGTTTATCTGTTTTTTAAAAGCGGTTTTTATAGCCTTTTTTGTTCGTTTAAACTGAGCCAGGGTATTTACAGCACAGCGTGCTGAATAAGCGACACCAGGCAAACTAGCCATTAATTCGGCAACATGGATTGGGAATCCGCCAGCAGAGGGGGTTCTTCCATTAGGCGTTGTGGTTGTAACTTGTCCTATTAAGGTAGTAGGGGCCATCTGTCCGCCTGTTGTACCATAACCACAATTGTTAAAGAATAGAGTGGTCAATTTTTCACCACGAACAGTGGCATTAATTAAATCACCTATACCAATCGCTGCCAAGTCTCCATCGCCTTGTATGCTAAAGACTATTGCCTTCCCATCCATTCCCCGTTTTACTCCCGTACCTACAGCTGGGGCTCTTCCATGTAGTGCCTGTACAAAGTCGATGTTCATGGTGAACATCGACATCGCATGACACCCCACCCCCCCTATACCTATAGTTTCTCCGATAATATCCAACTCATCTAGTACTTCACCGATTATGCGTGATATTATGCCATGCTGGCAGCCTGCACAAAGGGGTGATCCAACAGCCAAAAGAGTCTTTGGCCGGCCGCTTATAAGCCTCCTTGAATCGTTTTTTTCTTCCATATTGCTTTTTCACCTCCCAAAGTAAATAGATATTGAAAGAAACAAGCTTAAAAGACCTTGATGTAAAAAAGGGGCAGATTCCAGTAAGTAAGTATAATCTTTGTGTTTACCTTTAAAATATTTTATATTATTTATGAGTATACCCTTTTAGAATCCGGCGGGTTTTTTACAACGGTTAAACACTGGATTAGGTAGTAGCCGCGGTTGCACGAATCTATTTGAGAGCTACCCCTACTGGGTTTGGGTTGACAATCAGGGTGAACTGTAAGATAATTTTTATATTTCTCTGAGTCAGAAGGCTAGGTGAAGATACCAGATTGCGTCGAAAGGATCTGTACAGGAAAAAAGAATATCGGATTTCCCAGTTTGGACTTTTATATGACAATCGTTTATTATTCTAAATAGAATGCGATTATTGTCAAGAAAAATATAGTAGTCCGTATAAAAGAAAATTCTGGTTGATCCATGAAGCATTTTAGCCATTCACCTTATTAATAAAATTTCCTTTACAAATATTCAAAAGGAACTTATTATCAGGTCGATGTCTATGGTATTCCTCTTTTGGATCTTAAGTAAGAGCCTGTCATGAAATAAGTGGCGTATATTGGCGCTCATATTCAGGTGAGATTTGTACAATACATAAATGCAAAAACTAAGCAAGAATCAAATGTATTTCAGGGGTTTTGTCTTTGAGGATTGTGAAAAGATTGCCTGAAGATGAGATGTACGTATCTTCTCCCTATTTCATGACAGATCCTAAGTGCGTAAGCAATTAAAAGGAGGTCTTGTAAAATGAAGAGATTTAGCATAATTCTATTGTTATTGGTTTTTTTTCTGGTTTTTACAGTCAGTATGAGTACGCTCAAAGCAGCCGATGAAGAGACTCCCCCCCCTTTAAGCATTAAAGAAGCGGGTCTGGGGGAGGGCGTTGAGAACCGTACTCTCTTAGGGGCAGGGGACATATTTATGGAAGGTTCTAGGGTGTATTTCTTCACATGGGTTATTGATGGGAAACAGGGAGATTATGTAACCCATGTCTGGATTCATGAGGAAGAGGAAAAATTGAGGATTGAATTGACTGTTGGAGGCCCGTCATGGCGAACATGGTCTTATAAAAACCTCCATCCTGGATCCGCTGGAAATTGGTCAGTAGAAGTGCGTGATCCATCTGGGAAAGTTCTTGAGAGTATGAGATTTAAATGCACCCCTAGGGTTTCACAATGAGAAGAAAAGATTGACGATGGAGAGGAATTTGAAAGAAGGGAAGGTCTATCTTATTGGTGCTGGGCCCGGTGACCCTGGGTTGATCACTCTAAAGGGAATAGAATGTATTCAAAAGGCGGATGTTGTTGTCTATGATTACCTGGCCAGCCCTGATTTACTTGAATATATGAGAGAAAATGCCGAATGTATCTATGTAGGGAAAAAGGGTGGACATCATACCTGTCCTCAATCTCAGATAAATAGCATGATCGTCCAAAGAGCAAAAGAGGGTATGATTGTTGCCCGTATTAAGGGGGGTGACCCCTTTATATTTGGAAGAGGTGGAGAAGAGGCAGAAGAGTTGGCTGCTTATGGGGTGCACTTTGAGATCATCCCAGGCGTAACTTCTGCTATCTCTGTTCCGGCATATGCTGGTATTCCTCTAACTCACCGAGATATTACATCGACTGTAGCTTTTATAACTGGCCATGAGAACCCTAAAAAAGGTGACTCCAGTATTGATTGGGAAAGAATCTCAACTGGTGTCGGGACTCTGGTATTCCTCATGGGTGTTAAGAACCTCCCAAAGATCGTAAAGAACCTAATGTTAAATGGTAGGGACCCAAAGACTCCTGTTGCCCTTATTCGGTGGGGGACACTTGGGAAACAAGAAACCCTAACAGACGCTCTGGAGAACATCGTTGAATCAGTAAGGAAAAACAACTTTTCCCCGCCTGCGGTCTTTGTCGTCGGAGAGGTTGTTCATCTGAGGGAAAAACTGAATTGGTTTGAAACGAAACCATTATTTGGTAAGAAGATCCTAGTGACAAGGGCCAGAAGCCAGGCAAGTGAATTTTGCAGCCTCCTCAAGGAATATGGGGCTGTGCCTATTGAATTCCCTACAATCGATGTACAACCACCGGATTCTTTTGATGCATTGGATAATGCGATCGACAGTATACAAAAGTATGATTGGTTGATTTTTACAAGTGTTAATGGCGTAGAGTCCTTCTTTAAAAGATTGAAGGAAAAAGGTAATGATATTAGAAATTTAAAGGGTATAAAGATGTGTGCGATTGGGCCGAGAACTGCGAAAGAGATAGAGATGATGGGCATTCAGATCGACTTTTTGCCGAGGGAATACATAGCTGAATCAATTGCACAAGGTTTGAATGAGCAGGGTGTTTCAGGAAAGAAATTCCTCTTACCTAGGGCAAAAGAGGCAAGAGAGGCGCTTCCTGATGAAATACGTAAGTCAGGCGGGCGTGTTGATGTCGTACCTGCATATGAGAATGTTAAACCTGCGAAAGAGAAAGAAATCTTAGAAAGGCTTTTCTTAAAAGGGGAAATCGATGTTGTCACCTTTACAAGCTCTTCAACGGTCAGAAACTTCGTTGAAGTCTTTGACAAAGAGAAGCTTTCAGAGTTTGTAGAAGGGGTAACTATAGCGAGTATAGGCCCAATAACTGCAAAGACAGCAAGCCACTATGGGATTGAGACTCATATTATGCCTGAAAAGTACACTATACCTGATCTGACAGAGGCAATTGTAGATTATTTTTTTCACCTTTCTTGAACTTGAGCAGAATTTCTTACTTCTGTCAGACACCAAAACGTTCCTCGACTGTTTTTAGGAAAAAAAATGATTGGAATATCGAAGCTATACTGCGGGGCTATAGAGCCGTCTGATGCATTGAGATACGGCAGGGAGTCAGAAAAACTTCCCTCTCATCTTTTGCAATTCTCAAAGGATAAAAGACCCGTTGTGGTATGGAACGTAAGCAGGAGATGTAACCTCAGATGTGTTCACTGTTATTCTAATTCCAGGGACATTGCGTATGAGGGGGAACTGACTACAGAGGAGGGGATCGCCCTCATCGATGACCTGGCAGATTTCGGGGCCCCTGTTATGCTCTTTTCAGGTGGAGAGCCACTTATGAGAAAGGATATTATCCAACTGGCTGGCTATGCCACACAAAAGGGAATGAGGGCTGTTATTTCAACGAATGGTACCTTGATAACAAAAGAGCTTGCAAAAGAGTTGAAATCCACGGGACTTTCTTATGTAGGGGTGAGCCTCGACGGGATAGGACAGACCAATGACAGGTTTCGCGCAGTGAGCGGTGCATTTTATGCTGCAATACGTGGCATCAGAAACTGCAAAGAACAGGGCATCAAAGTAGGTCTTCGGTTTACGATAAATAGGCGAAATGCGCATGATATAGAACGGATATTCAGGCTTTTAGAAGATGAGGATATCCCCCGAGTCTGTTTTTACCATCTGGTATACGCAGGACGAGGGAGTAAGTTGGTTGATGAAGACCTTTCCCATGAAGAGACCCGTCGGGTAGTTGATCTGATAATCAATAAAACAAAGTCGCTTTTTGATAGGGGGATCCCAAAAGAGGTGCTCACTGTAGATAACCATGCAGATGGGGTGTATCTGTATCTGAGGGTATTAAAGGAAGACCCGGAGCGATCGGAGAAGGTATTAGAGCTATTAAGGATGAATGAAGGGAATAACTCCGGCAGGGGCATAGGCTGTGTGAGCTGGGACGGTTCTGTCCATGCGGATCAGTTTTGGAGACACTATTCCTTTGGAAATATAAGGGAAAGAAGATTTAGTGAGATATGGACAGATACTTCGAATGAGTTGATGACAAAACTAAAGGATAAAAAGTCTTATGTCACAGGGAGGTGTGCAAATTGTATGTGGCTGGATATATGTGGGGGTAACTTTCGTGTGAGAGCAGAGGCTGTTCATTCTGACATTTGGTCTCCTGATCCGGCATGTTATCTCACTGATGCAGAGATAGGAATATAGTCCAATTAGAATACCCTTTTTAAAATCGATAAACACAGGAGCTTGGCTATGATATTTCCGGATTACCGTGCAAGAAGGTTGAGGAAGAATGAGCGATTTAGAAGGATGATAAGAGAGACTACTCTTTCGCTTGATGACCTGATATATCCCCTCTTTGTTACCCATGGGAAGGGGGTAAAAAGACCGATCGAATCGATGCCTGGAATATTCCAGTTGTCCATAGATCTTCTTGCTAGTGAGGTTAAGGAAGTTGATCAGTTGGGAATCCCTGCGGTTTTACTCTTTGGCATTCCTAAAAAGAAAGACGAGGTAGGTTCAGAGGCATATGCAAAAAGTGGGATAATACAAAAGGCGATTAAAGAGATAAAGGGCAGGGTGCCTGAATTAATAGTCATAACGGATGTGTGTCTATGCGAATACACAAACCACGGTCATTGCGGAATAATAGAAGACGGAGATGTAGATAATGATTCCACCTTGGAGTTATTATCTAGGATGGCCTTATCCCATGTGGAGGCAGGTGCGGATATGGTGGCTCCTTCTGATATGATGGACGGGAGAGTATCAGAGATAAGGGAATACCTCGATGATAATGCCTACGAAGAGATTCCTATCATGTCCTATGCTGCAAAGTATGCTTCTGGTTTCTATGGGCCTTTTAGAGAAGCAGCACAGTCTTCTCCCCAGTTTGGTGATCGAAGATCCTACCAGATGGACCCTGCTAATTCTGATGAGGCTATTCGTGAAGTAAGTCTTGATATAGAGGAGGGCGCTGATATTATTATGGTAAAACCGGCCATAGCCTATCTTGATATTGTCTGTCGTATTAAAGAGGAGTTTGACATCCCGGTGGCCGCCTACAATGTGAGTGGTGAATATGCCATGGTAAAGGCTGCCGGCAAGTCTGGCTGGATTAAAGAAGAAAAGGTGATGATGGAGTGCCTTTTGAGCATTAAAAGGGCAGGTGCAGATATAATCGTTACATATTTTGCGAAAGAAGCTGCAAGGATAATCAATGAATAAAGACGATGCCCCTGAATCTAAAATTTTTGAATTAAGAATGATTGCATGGGAGGTTACCAGAAGGTGTAACCTCTCTTGCATACATTGCCGTGCTTCAGCAGATAAGGGGCCTTATCCGGGTGAGTTTTCAACTAAGAGATGTTTGAGCCTATTAGATGATATTGCGAAGTTCAGCAATCCTATGATTATTCTCACCGGTGGAGAACCGATGATGAGGGAGGATATATTTGAAATCGCCAGATATGGAACGGATAAAGGCCTTCGGATGGTCATGGCTCCCAATGGTACGTTAATCGATGAAAAAAATGCGCAAAGCATGGTCGACTCTGGAATCAAGAGGATAAGTATAAGTATTGATGGAGCAAATCGAGAAAGCCATGATCGTTTTCGTCAGGTTGAAGGGGCATTTGAAGGCGCATTAAGGGGGATAGAGTATGCCAAAAGTGTCGGATTAGATTTTCAGATAAACACTACAGTTACAGGCAAAAACCTGAGGGAGCTTCCTGAAATTCTTAATTTGGCGATTCAAATTGGGGCAGTTGCGCATCATATTTTTCTTATTGTACCCACGGGCAGGGCAAAAAAAATGAAGGAAGACAATATCAAGACCGAAGATTACGAAAGTACACTGAATTGGTTTTATGAAAAGGGGAAGCAAGTGCCTATACACTTAAAGGCTACATGTGCACCCCACTACTTTCGTATCCTCAGGCAAAGGGCAAGACAAGAGGAGAAAAAGGTAACATTTACAACTCATGGGATGGATGCACTGAGTAGGGGGTGCCTTGGAGGAGTTTCCTTTTGCTTTATCTCGCATGTAGGTCAAGTCCAGCCTTGCGGTTATCTGGAGCTCAAATGCGGAGATCTCAATGAATCCAGCATTGAAGATATATGGAAAAAATCAAAGATATTTCAATCATTGAGGGATTTTGACGGATACCATGGTAAGTGCGGAGTATGCGAATATAAGATTGTTTGTGGGGGGTGTAGAGCCAGGGCCTATGAGTTCACCGGAGATTACCTAGGAGAAGAGCCTTACTGCACCTATCAACCGAAGGGATTGGCTTAAGCTTCAATTCCAGCTAGTCAAGAGATATACGATGAGTTGAAATACGAATAGTTAGGATTGTAGTTAAGGCCTGCTGAATAAGCGTTAATGTGTTAATAGGTTGGCCGAAAGTGCAAGCAATTTTGCATGTTTCTTCAAAAACCCTTGCACCAATCGGCGGAAAAATCATGTACAGACGCTCAGAAAAGCAACTTGAATTTGAAAACTT
>JAXHVA010000127.1:0-10695 GCA_034189035.1 Thermodesulfobacteriota bacterium | reverse complement strand
TTGTCTTCATTGCCCTTATTCTGGCTATAGGGACATACCAGAGAAATAAAATCTGGCAAAATGACTTGACCCTCTGGAAGGACTGTGTGAAAAAATCACCGAATAAGGCAAGAACTCATGCTAATCTTGGATGCCATTATGATGAGAAAGGATTTTTAGAAAAAGCCATTTCAGAATCTAGGAAAGCACTTGAAATAGAACCATATTTTGTAAAAGCACTAAACAATCTTGCCAGTTCTTATTATAAAAAGGGGCTGATAGATGAGGCTATCGCAGAATTTGAAAAAGCGACAAAAATCTGTCCACATTACGCAAATGCATATATTAATCTAGGAAATATTTATAACGACAGACAGATGTTTAATGAGGCGATCGCTGAATTTAGAAAGGCACTCAATATCGACACAAACAATGGAAGAGCTCACGAAGGCATCGGTAAAGCTTATCTAAATAAAGGAATGGAAAAAGAAGCAATTGCCGAATTCCAAAAGGCCTATGAGATAAATCCAGGTAAAATACGTTTTCAGTTTTCCAATTAGTGCGTATGGGATTTAAAGAGTCATGAAAAATAAAAAGTTAATAATCTTTTCTGACCTTGACGGTACATTGTTGGATCACAATACTTATTCCTTCGATGCCGCTAAAGAGGCCTTGAATAGAATAAAAGAAAGGGATATTCCTCTTGTCTTATGCAGTAGTAAAACCAGAGCAGAGATTGAAGTGTGGAGGACAAGACTCGATAACAAAGCCCCATTTATTAGCGAAAACGGCGGTGCGGTTTTTATCCCTGATATTCAAATTCTCAAAGAAAGAGATTCCACTAACAAAGATGGGTATAATGTGATAGAATTGGGTATTCGTTATGAAGAATTAATAAAAAAATTTAAAGACCTTAAAGATACCTTTGGAAATAAAATCAGAGGGTTTTTTGAAATGGAAGTGGATGAGCTAACGGATTTAACCGGGCTTTCCAAAGAAGATGCAATATTGGCAAAGAAACGAGAATACTCGGAGCCTTTTCTCTTTAAAGGTACAAATGAGGACTATAATTCGCTTGAAAAAACTACAAAGAGAATGAATCTAAATCTCACTAGGGGGGGGCGTTTTGTATGCTTAGTAGGAGATAATGATAAGGGAAAGGCAGTAAATATCATCTCAGAAATCTATAAAGAGAAACACCCTGAATTAAAAACCATTGCCATAGGTGACAGCTACAATGATATTTCCATGCTGCAGTCGGTTGATATTCCTGTATTGGTTAAGAAACCTAAAGGGGGATATGAGAGTATAGATGACCTTTCCAGCATTCTTTTTGCCTCACAAATAGGCCCGAACGGGTGGAATGAGGCCATTTTAAAGATTTTGCAACATTTAGCTTTTTAAAAAATGTTCTTGAAGCGTGATGGTGACTTTTTACTTTATAGTATTAAATTATACATAATTTTAAATGAGAGGCATGAAAAAGGAGGAATTTGTTTATGAGCAAGATAGCGGATATACACGGCAGACAGATTCTCGATTCTCGGGGTAATCCAACTGTTGAAGTCGATGTATTACTTGAAAGTGGAGTGATTGGAAGGGCATCTGTTCCTTCTGGTGCATCTACTGGAGAAAGAGAAGCAATAGAACTTCGGGACGGAGATAAAAAAAATTTTTTCGGCAAAGGGGTGAGCAGAGCCGTCATTAATATTAATGAAACTATTCGTTCAGAGATCATAGGTTTAGATGCTATAAATCAGAATCAAATTGATTCAAAACTCATTGAACTCGATGGTACAGAGAATAAGAAAAAATTAGGAGCGAATGCTATTTTAGGTGTCTCACTTGCAGTAGCTAAGGCAGCAGCAGAGGTCCTTGATCTTCCTTTATACCAGTATCTGGGAGGAGTAAATGCCAAGGTTTTGCCTGTACCCATGATGAATATCCTCAATGGCGGGGCACATGCAGACAATAATGTTGATATTCAAGAATTTATGGTCATGCCCCTTGGTGCAGACTCTTTCAGCCATGCCCTTAAGATAGGAGTAGAGATATTCCATAGCCTGAAGACAATACTCAAAGAAAAGGGATATAATACAGCAGTGGGAGATGAAGGGGGTTTTGCACCAAATTTGAATTCAAATGAAGAGGCAATAAAAGTCATACTGAAGGGCATAGAAAAAGCCGGCTATAAAGCAGGAAAGGATGTATTTATAGCCCTTGACTCTGCTGCCAGCTCATTTTATAAAGACAGTATATATCGATTAGAGGCAGAAAAAAGCCCTGATAAAACCTCAGAAGATATGATCACTTTTTACTGTGATCTGGTTGAAAAATACCCTATCATATCTATAGAAGACGGATTGGCAGAGAACGATTGGGAAGGATGGGAACTACTTACCAAACGCCTTGGTAAAAGAATACAGATTGTAGGAGATGATATATTTGTAACCAACACCAGAATATTTAAGAAGGGTATTGAGAGGGGTATTGCAAACTCAATCCTGATAAAGGTGAATCAGATAGGAACTCTTACAGAGACTATGGATGCTATAGAGATGGCAAAAAGGGCAGGGTACACTGCTGTCGTCTCTCACAGATCTGGGGAGACAGAGGACACAACAATTGCAGATCTGGTCGTTGCCTGTAATACTGGACAGATTAAAACAGGTTCTGTCTCAAGGACAGACAGGGTAGCCAAATACAACCAACTCATCAGAATAGAGGAACAACTCGGTAAGGAAGCCGTTTTTAGCGGAAAAGATATATTATATAACCTATGATTAAACCATTGAATAGGGTGAAGTTCTTATAAAATATGAAAAAACCTCCCCAGCATAAAGGTATACTTTACATTGTTGCGACACCTATTGGCAATCTGGAGGACATTACTTTCAGGGCAGTTCGCATACTAAAGGAAGTGGATATCATTGCCGCTGAAGATACGAGGAGAACAGGGATCCTTCTTAAGTATTACAGCATTAAAACTCCGCTTGTAAGCTATCATGAACACAATAAATATGCTAAAGGGAAACAAATCCTGTTAATGCTCGATACAGGTAAAAGAATAGCTCTCGTATCAGATGCTGGCACTCCTGGGATTTCAGATCCTGGGTATTACCTTATAAATCTTGCACTTAAAAATGATATCGAGGTTACGCCTGTACCGGGTCCTTCGGCAGCGACAGCTGCTCTTAGTATTTCAGGCCTTCCTACGGATAGATTTATATTCGAGGGTTTTCTTCCGAGTAAAACCATTGCAAGGAGAAAACGTATTGAAAATATAAAAGAAGAAAAAAGAACAATCATTTTATATGAATCTCCCAATAGGATTCGAACGACTCTTTTCGACTTACTCAATATATGTGGAGATAGAGAAGTAGTATTAACCAGAGAACTCACTAAGGTCTTTGAAGAGGTGATACGAGGAAAAATTTCCGATATCATAATAAGGTTAGAAGGAAAACGAATTAAAGGAGAGATCACCCTTTTGCTTTCGGGTAATATCGACAAAAATAAAACTGACGATGCTTTTATAAAAAATCTATTGATTGACTATCAGAAAAAGTTCGATCTGCCGATAAAAGAATTAATAAGTATGATTTCAAAGGATATGGGTATATCTAAAAGAGATGTCTATCAGGAGAGTTTGAAATTAACAAGAACGCAACAACAGGAGGATAAAAATGGCAAAGATAGATGCTTTCTTTAAATTAATGGACGAAAAGGGGGCCTCAGATTTGCATCTTTCATCTGGATCTCAGCCCATACTACGAATCAGGGGCGATCTGGAAAGGGTTAAATATAAAACCCTTGAAAACGATGAACTAAAGGCCATTCTTTATGAGATCGCTCCGGAAGACAAGATAAAACTCTTTGAAGAAACAGGGGATATTGATTTTGGTTACGAATTGCCTGGTTTAGCTCGATATAGGGCCAATTATTTTCAACAATTACATGGTATAGGGGCCGTATTCAGACAAATCCCTACAGAAATCATGACAGTAGAGCAACTCGGTCTACCACCTGTAATATCGAGGTTAGCCTTCCTTCCTAAGGGATTGGTCCTGGTAACGGGCCCAACCGGATCCGGCAAGTCTACAACCTTGGCTGCAATAATAGACGAGGCGAATAAAACCCGAAAGGATCATATTATTACTGTTGAAGATCCCATAGAATTTGTCCATAAAAATCAAGGCTGTGTAGTAAACCAACGGGAGCTTGGCGCACATACAAAGTCCTTTACAGCAGCTTTACGAGGAGCCCTACGAGAGGATCCCGATATCATACTCGTTGGAGAGATGCGGGATTTAGAAACCATTTCATTGGCTATAGAGGCAGCAAATACCGGTCATTTGGTCTTTGGAACTCTCCACACTTCGAGTGCCCATAAAACCATCGATAGAATAATAGAGGTATTCCCATCCCATGAACAGGGCCAGATCCGCTCAACTCTGGCAGACGGTATTCGGGCTGTCATTGCCCAGACTCTATTGAAGAGGAGGGATGTAAAAGGAAGGATCGCAGCATTGGAAATTCTAATATGTGTTCCGGCTGCAAGAAATCTGATTCGAGAGGGAAAGACCTTTCAGATACCGACGATCATTCAGACAGGGAAGAAATTCGGTATGCAAACACTTGATGATGCCCTTATGGTATTCCTCGAAAAGAGATGGATCGATGCAGATGAAGCATACAACAAATGCACTGATAAAACTAAATTTTTACCATTTGTGAAAAAAGCCCCCTCTGATTTTACTGAGGTATGATATCCACTCCAGTCTAGCACCTTGTATTGTAAAATCATATTTAATTGGGAGAATACACCATGAGACAAGCAGAAGTAAACCGCATATTGGATACAATGTTACAGGAATATGACAATCTTTCTGATTTAAACTTTACAGTGGGTAGGCCTTTACAGGTTGAATCCGCGGGTGAGCTAGTGCCTGTCCCAATAGACCCGCCAATTGAGAATCTTACTCCATTCCAAACAGAGATTTTCTCCCTCAACCTGGTCGACATGGATAAACGCCTTACTCATTCATTAGTAAATGAGGGCTACTGTGATCTATCCTATCATCTTCCTGGAAAGGCCAGATTTCGTGTAAATATTTTTTCTCAAAGGGGGCATTACTCTATCGTTATGAGAAAATTGGAGAATAAGATTCCTACGATCAATGCACTCGGGCTTCCAGAGTGCTTTCATAAGATTGCCAATGAGAAAAACGGCCTTGCCCTTGTAACAGGAGCAACAGGATCCGGAAAGACGACCTCTCTGGCTGCAATTTTAAATGTTATTAATGAAACAAAAGCTATACATATGATTACTTTGGAAGACCCTGTAGAGTATCTACATACGCATAAAAAAGCCACCATAAATCAGAGGGAACTCGGTAAGGACTTTGATTCGTTTGCTAATGGCCTGAGGGCAGCTCTACGACAGGCCCCTAAAGTAATCCTGGTTGGCGAGATGAGGGACAGAGAGACAATGGAAATCGGGCTAAGTGCTGCGGAAACAGGACATCTTGTCTTCGCAACTCTTCATACGATAGATGCAGGTCAAACCATTAACAGAATTATCGGTATGTTTGACAAGGAAGAGGAAAACCAAGTAAGATTTCGCTTGGCTGACACTCTCAAATGGATCGTATCGCAGAGGTTATTGCCCAAGATCGGCGGTGGCAGGGCAGCGATTTTTGAGATACTTTCATCAAACATTCGAGTGAAGGAGTCTATTATACATGGTGAACAAGAAGGAAAGACCTTTTATGACATAATTTCAGGTGGCGATACCTACGATATGCAGACCTTTGATAAAGATATTATATCTAATTATGAGTCAGGGATAATCACAGCGGACACATCCTTAGCGTATGCTTCAAGAAAGGCTGTAGTGGGAAGAGGTATCGACCAAATTAAATTTGCTAAAGGAGAAAAGACCACAGACATCGAGGGGCTCGACATGGATGATGAATACGGAAAGGTAAAATCCAATTAGAAGCAATCCTGATAGAGGGAATAAAGTGGATACGATATGTCAGAAATGTAAAAGCAAATTCAAGATCCCGGATGAAAAGCTTCCAGAAGGCAAGATTATAAATATCCCTTGCCCCAAGTGTAAAGGAAATATATCTATTGATACTCGAAAAGTACCGATTGAATCCCCGGCAGATATTGATAAAGATTCGCATGGTCTTGATTTATCTGAAAAGGGGGGTTCTGATACAAAGAAAGAACCTGCTCCTTCAGAGTCTGACGATGGAATCGAATCGGAATTATTTGGTGAAGATGTAAAAAGCGCCTTCATATGTGATGACAATCTATCCCATCAAGAACAGTTACAATCTGCTTTAAAAGAACTCGGTTACCGGGCGATTATCGGAAAAGACCCAAACGATGTACTCAAGAATCTGAGGATAAATCACTATGATATTATCATTCTCCATGAGGAGTTCGGCGGAGGGTCTCCATCACAAAACCCTATTTTAAATTATATTCAGCCGATGCCTATCTCTACCAGAAGGAATATATTTTTTGCACTCATCGGAAAGACATTCTCAACCCTTGATAATATGATGGCCTTTTCAAAAAGTGCAAATACGGTTATTAACGAAAAAGACTTACCCCAAATATATACTATATTGAAAAAGACTATTGCTGAGAATGAAGGCTTCTATAAAATCTATAAAGAAACAATGAAAGAATTGGGTAAAAGATAGCACCTTTTCTCTTTCTGGTTTTTCAATTCCCATCTTCTCTGATTGTTCCTAGATCCAATACAGGATTATACTCAATATAAAAGCCTGTGTTTTTGAGATCATCGCGAAAGACCACTTCAAAAGACACTTTTTTAAGATGCAATGAGAAACTTTGCTTTCGTGTCGGTCCCTGTTCAGAAAAAGTTTTGCAATTCATTTCGTATATTTACTTAAAAACGGTAATGTGTTATATATGGATGGCTACAAGAGAATATC
Source organism: Thermodesulfobacteriota bacterium (assembly GCA_034189035.1). Taxonomy (GTDB): domain Bacteria; phylum Desulfobacterota; class UBA8473; order UBA8473; family UBA8473; genus JAUXFK01. Next base: position 3,739 of record JAXHVA010000127.1, on the reverse strand, counting down.
ATATTTTACTCATGCGTGACTATTCAACCGCAGAGTCATTCAAAAAGATGAATGCAGACAAGATTAATAATATCATTTTAGTACCATGAAATAGAATGCTCTCATCTAGCTTCATTGGCAATCACACTTTGAAGTTGCTTTATTAATAGAGTTTTAGCATGAAACCAGAGTTCAAAAAGATTTTATATGATTAATAAAAGAAAATTATCAGTAATAATCAGCTTAGATCTGTGGCTGAGTAGATACACTCATTCTATATAAACACCTAGAAAGGAGAATAACATGCCGGATCAATCTGATAATTCAGATTTGAAAAAGATTAAAGAAACTCTGATGTTGAAGAGAGTCTCAGTATGGGATAGACTTGACGAAGAGCAAAAAGAGAGAGTCTTTCTCTTTGCACAAGACTATATGGAATTTATAAATAAAGCTAAAACAGAACGGGAAGCTATTTTACAGATAATCAAATTTGCTGAAGGAAACGGGTTTAAAAGTATTGAAGTTCCTTTAAAAAAATCAAAGAAAATCTATAGAGTAACCTATAAGAAAGCCGCCGCTTTAGGTATTTTAGGGAAGAAAGATATTGAAGATGGTGTCCGCATAATCGCCTCCCATATAGATTCTCCTCGACTGGATTTAAAACAGAACCCTCTGTATGAGGATACAGACCTAGCCCTTTTAAAAACCCACTACTATGGTGGAATAAAAAAATACCAATGGGTTTCGCGTCCATTGGCCCTCCACGGAAAGGTTATAAAGAAGGATGGCAAGGAGCTGGATTTAATAATAGGGGAAGATGAAAACGATCCAGTCTTTACCATCGTTGATCTGGCTCCCCATCTCGCCAGAAAGGCTCAATATGACAAGAAACTGGAAGATGCCGTTATTGGTGAAAAACTCAACATCATTGCCGGAAGTATACCCTTTCCCGAAGAAGACACTAAAGAAAGAATAAAACTCCAGGTCCTCAAATATCTCAATGATAAATTTGGATTGATTGAAGAAGACTTTGTCAGTGCAGAACTTGAGTTGGTGCCATCCGAAAAGGCAAGAGATATCGGATGGGACAAGAGCCTGATAGGATCTTATGGACAGGATGACAGATCTTGCGCTTATACCAGTATGAGGGCAATTGGAGATATCAACAATCCAAAAGAGTCTGTCCTTGTTCTCTTCCTCGATAAGGAAGAAATCGGCAGTGACGGAAATACAGGCGCAAAATCAAGGCTTTTAGAGATCGCTGTTTCGGATCTGTTTTCGATGAAAGGGATTAAGGCCGATAGTGAAATGATTAGAAGAACCCTGATGAACTCTCGTGCTCTTTCAGCAGATGTGAACGGGGCTTTTGATCCGGATTATAAGGATGTTCATGAAAAGAGAAATGCAGCAAAGATAGGATACGGAATCTGTATCACTAAATTCACGGGTTCAAGAGGAAAGTCTGGCTCCAATGATGCCAGTGCCGAATATGTGGGGTGGCTCAGGAAAGTCTTTAACAGAAATAATATTGTTTGGCAGACAGGTGAACTGGGAAAGGTAGATGAGGGTGGCGGGGGAACCATCGCTAAATTTTTTTCAAGTTACGGTATGGATATTATAGACTGTGGAGTTGCCCTACTCGGTATGCATTCTCCCTTTGAAGTATCGAGCAAGGCCGACATATATATGACGTATAAGGGATATAAAGCGTTTCTCACTGAAGAATGAGGTCTTAATGCAAAGGCTAATCAAATGCATTTTGCTTACCATTATTATACTTTTCTTTATACCAAATTTTTTAACCTCGAGTACAGCTGATGAATTTGAGATAGATTTCTTCTCTGCCCCGGATCATACAAGGATTGTCCTTTTTTTAGAAAGACCTGTAGAGTGGAACACAGTAAAATCCAAAGATCCAAAAAAACTCGTTGTTGATATCAACAATGTTGATAAGACTCCCTTAAAAAGAAAGATACGTGTTCAGGATGGAATTGTTCGAGATATAATATTTTATAGAGTAAACACTAATAAAGTACGACTTCGAATATCTCTTTTTAAACCGGCTCAATGCAAGGTTCTAAACCTGAAGACTTTTTCAAAACTTCATTCTCGTATCTCTATCAATATAACGAGGGCGGATCTGATTGAGAAAGAGATAAAGAAGCGACAGAGGTTTAAAAAGTTCCAAGAAAAGGGGTTTAAACTAGTAGTGATTGACCCAGGTCATGGTGGAATTGACCCAGGGGCAATAGGCCATAATGGAACCAGAGAAAAGGATGTTGTTCTTGAATTAAGCAAGGAATTACAAACCGTATTAAATAATATAAAGGGGCTGAAAGCAGCTCTGACTCGATCACAGGATTATTTCTTATATTTGAAAGAAAGGATAGAAATTGCCAGAGAATACGGAGCCGATCTATTTATAAGCATTCATTCTGACTCGGCGATTAACAGAAATATAAATGGAACTTCTATTTACTGCCTTTCATTAAAGGGCGCAAGCAATAAAGGAGCGAAAATTCTCGCAGAAAAGGAAAATCTATCTGACTTTATTGGAGAGGTCTCAATAGGACAAGAAAATAACGACCTGCGATCTATCCTGCTGGATCTGGTACAGACAAAGACAATAAATGACAGCCTAAGGTTTGCAGGTCTTGCATTAAAAGAATTGAGTAATGTAAATACAATTAAATACAATATACCTCATCAGGCCGCGTTTATTGTCTTACAATCACCGGATATCCCCTCTGTATTGATTGAAGCCGCTTACCTTTCGAATACTCATGAAGAGAGATTATTGAAAAACAAAAAATTTCAACATGATTTTGCACGTTCATTATCAAAGACGATTATTGAATATCTATCGATGGATTCACTTTGAAATGCTGTAATATGAAATATTGACATGCATTAAAGGTTGTGTATAAGTTCAAAATTGTTAGAAACTCCAATAAAGAGTAAGTTAAAGGAGGAAAAGAATGGAATGTCAGAACTTGGAAGCCAATTTAAAAAAATGTAATTGCACTTATGATCCTTGCAATAAAAAAGGAAAGTGTTGTGAATGTTTATCATACCATTGGAATATGAGACAATTACCTGCATGCCTTTTCCCACCTGAGGTTGAAAAGACTTACGATCGCTCTCTTAAACGCTTTATTTCTGTTTACAAAGACAAAGTATAAAGATCTCCTCAACCTTATTAAAACTGCAAGGTGACTTTTTAACCGGAGAGAACAGAGAAAAACTTATATCTCACTACACCGCTTAAACAGTTGCACGCGTTATAATGTGACCGTCTTTGCTGAGTTAACTCAATAGTCATCTTAGATTAATACTCCAACTTTCATGAAAACCCATAATCATTGTACAGTTTGTCTCGGGCATGAGAAAAAAAACAGGTCGTGACTTTTTTATCTAGGACTATGCTGGTTCCAGTGAGATAAACGTTTGCCATTCCTATCTATTCCTCCAACTAATATTTTTGCTTATACGCAAATTATCTTGGCAATATCAACCGATGACATTCATTTTATTAAATGAGTAAAAATAGATAGTTAACTAAATATGTCCTTGAAGACCTTTCTGAAAAAATGGTATTTATCGGAGGTCCACTGCAAGTCGGTAAAACAACCCTTGCAACGGATATTCCCTTTAAAATAGGCATGCCAGCAACAGACAACTGATTGTTATTTCTTGTTATTTTCTGCGAGAAGCCAGTTTTTTCTTAGTGTCTACATTGGCTTTTGCTTTCGGTAAGAAC
>JAXHVA010000126.1:0-10711 GCA_034189035.1 Thermodesulfobacteriota bacterium | reverse complement strand
CCGGACACCCAATTAGAGGTAATTTCTGTTTTACAGCGACTATTTGCGTTTTAAGATCGCCCAACCTGTCAGTTCACCTGACCGGTGTTCCGCTACGCTCCACACCGGCAGGTGATTTCATCGTTAGCTTGCAAAGTCCAGCCATCGTAGGTATTCAAAACATGAATTACAAACTCCCAGCCGCAGAAATAATTGAGAGCATCAATGTAGAGGGTAATATTCGCACTGCCCTCAGACTTGATAGGATGCAGTCATCACCAGTTGCTCCCGCTGGGATCTTTTCACAAACCGAACCTAGAAAACGACTACTGGAGCTACATTACCTGGTTGAACGAAGACAAGATGTCCTTGTGTTTATTACTTATAATACTCAAGATAGTCCTCTTATTCCTGGAAACAAATACGACTTTATTTCACAATGGACTCCAAATCAATTGGCATTAGCCCAAGATGATAGTCATGAATGGCACAAACGGACTTTCACTCCTAAGGACATGATTACTTTCAAATTGGAAGATGGTGGTGTCATTGCTCGTGCAATTGAGGAGGGAGATGATACAACACAGAACAACATTGTTAAGGATAGCTGGGATCATGAACATTGTGAGCTATGCTGGGAAACGATCTCCTCATATGAAGGATATCAGAATGTAGCATACACTGACGGCAAAAACTGGTTATGTCAGAATTGCTATGAACGCTATATACTGTCAGGGTTTGGCAAGAAACTGGGAGAAGCAAGCTAACCAGTCATTAGAGCCGACTGCACTAGCTGGCTCGATTGACATGCGTTCAGCGGCCAAGTTGAGTTTTGGGTAAGCCGAGCGTATTCTTGAAAGCACCGTGCAGCGGGCTCAATTCGGGCGTTAGGCACAGAGAGGGATAAAAATGGAGCTAAAAAGGATCGCGGCTCTTGCTATTCTCTTTGGTTTGGGAGCTTACTCCATCTATTCAGGTATGCAAACAATGGCCGTTGTTTGCACGTGTATATTTATTGCTCTCATGTATAAGGAGAAATCAAAGAAGGTCTTTGATACAGTAGTTGATCTTTTGGCAACTACGAAACAAGCCAAGTGGGGAAAACTAGAGGTTATTCTTGAAAAGAAGTTAGACTCAATAGGGGCTGCTTCCGGTTCAATGGCTCGAAAAGTCGCGTGGGCGCAAGCTATTTTATCAACGCTTACCGCGCAAAAGAAATCGGACTCCTATTGAGCATATCTAAGGTTGATCGCTTTGATGCTGTTGTAGGAATAATCCGGGTCTAAGAAATCTTCGAGAAGTTGGTCTGATTCAACACAACGAGCCAACTATGGCAGGATCTACGCAGGTATGGTTAACAGACCTTGGTAAGGAACTCACTGAAATGTTGTTGGAGCCTGACCAATCACATACGAACGATTTGACTTAAAATTATACTGTAAAATTTAAATGATACGCCTAACATCGGCTTTCAGAACGGACTCGGTTCCCTCGCCGCTGAAGCCGGGCGTTATACATAGAAATATATGAAAATATTTAACCCAATTCTATACGCTGTTTTTGAAGTAATGGAGTAAAAAATGGAAGAAAATAAAAAAGCTTTAGCTCATGTAAGTAAATTAATCGAACAACTGAATAACGATACATCAGCTAATATTGAAGTGGAGAATATTTATTATGTATCAACACATTATTCTTATACTGCAACATTATCGATTGATGGTAATAAACATAAACTGAAATTTGAAAGAAGCGTTATTGATGATCTAGAAACTGCACTTGATAACTATCAGGGCACTAAATATTTTGATACACTTGAATCATCTTTAAAGTTTAGTATCTATATAAATCTCGGTCAACACCGCTTTTTGAATAATTTCAAAATATCCAAAAAGCTTATTGAAGATAAACGAGATTGGATAAAGGACTATAGAGTTGATACTAGATTTAGTGAAGCAATAACACAAATTCTATATGGTGGTCTTAAAAAATTATTAGACTTTTTTAATGAGCAGATTGAGAAGCATAAATTATTAGATTTAGATATTACAGCGATAGAAAACAATAAGGACTGGGTTTTAAGTTTAATTGAATTCTATGACGAGAAAAAGCACTTAAACTCTCCGGGGGTTAGAGAGAAAAATCTCCAGTTTCTTAAAGCAGCATTAATTCGCCTCATCATAGACCTTGAAAAAGCAAGAGACGTTGAAAAAATACCAACTACTATTAAAGCATTAGATAAGAAAATCTATGATATTGTTATTGAGTTACGGAAAGATCCTTTCTTAGAAATTAAATTACCCGACTTTATACATGACATTGAAGCTACTTATCTTGGCGACGAGACGGGACAATGATGAGGGTCTTTCTTAGTGCTACATATGAAGATCAGATGGATCTGATTGAGGAAATCAAAAGTAAATTAGCTGAGTTAGGAGTTAACGTCATTCATTTCAAAAATCCTGGATTTTATGACGGTAGAACAGGAAGTCACGCTCATGATATATGTATCGAAAAAGTTCAAGAGACTCCTAACTACTTATTAATTGTTAATTACAGAGCTGGTGCTGATTATAATGGGGCCAATCCAGATTATCAAGAATTATCACTTACACATGCAGAGTTTCAAACTGCTCATAGTTCTATAACGGAAAACAGAAGGATGTATTGTTTTGTCCGTAGGAAAGTCATGGATCTATACAATATTTGGAGAGAAATGTCCGAAAGGAATGAAGATACTTCTGTCTTGGGAGTTGAACCAAAGGCATTTCAATTAATAGACGATATGCAGAGGAAGGGTGTTTGGATAGATTCATTTCAACATTCTTTAGAACTTAAAGAAATTTTAACTGCTAAGGAATTTGCAGAGGATTAATTTACTAGATATATGGAACAAAAAGTATAACAACAACATGCTCGTGAATGCTCAACCGCAGAGACCTTTTTTGCTTTTTACTAGTTTAAGGTTTGCAAATCGTCTTTGTTGCTTGAAATGTCATACAGGTTGAGCATCAGAGATGTAGGCGTTAGCCCCATAGAAAATAAACCATGATTGAAAAGTCAGCGACCAAAAAATACTCCTCTTCGATTCGTAATTGGCCTGAAGATGATAGGCCGAGGGAAAAGTTACTGAAACACGGCGAGCATGTTTTAAGTAACGCTGAATTATTGGCCATTTTGATCAGAACAGGAACGACAGGTAAAAGTGCTATTGACCTTGGGCGGGAGTTGTTAAATAAGTTCAAATCATTACGGACAATGAGCGGCGTTGATGTTTCAGAATTCAAAGAAATCATGGGACTAAAGGATGCCAAAATAGCCCAAATAAAAGCAGCTATTGAATTGGGACGGCGGATGATGAGCGAGGAGAAAGCGTTTCATGGCATGGTTAAATCATCTTCTGATGTTGTGGATTTTCTAATGCCATTGATGCGTGATTTAAAAAAGGAATTATTCAAAATACTCTTGCTGGATAAAGGGAATCGTATTTTTGAAGTGATTGACATTGATACGGGAACAGTTGATCGTGTAAATCCATCTGTGAGGGAAATCTTGATGGTCGCCTTGAAATATCAGTCACCGGCCATGATTTTAGCCCATAATCATCCTTCGGGAAATACTGCGCCAAGCGAGGCGGACAAAAGGCTGACAGTAGGTTTGGTAAAAGCCGCTTCAGCGATGGAACTACGGATTTTTGATCATGTCATCTTAGGAGAAAATGCGTATTTTAGCTTTGCCGATGAAGGCTTGATTGAAGAATATGAAATAGAGGCAATAAAATAACTTTTAGGAGTTTTTCGTGGCTAAATTAAATGGTAGAGACCGGAAAAGGATTATTGAATTACTGGAAAAAGGCGAAGACCTGCCTTTGGATTATAAGCATGTTCTTTTCCCACCAGAGAAAAAGGAATATGAACTGGTGTATGCGGGCAAGGAACGAGAGGAGGACATTTTAGCCGATACCATGGCTGTGCCACTGCAACCTATAAAAACCTTTGGCAAAAATGGCGGAAATTGGTCGAATAAACTGATTTTCGGTGATAATTTGCAAATAATGAAATCCCTTTTGGATGATCCTGAGGTCAAAGGGCGAGTAAAGCTGATTTATATTGATCCGCCTTTTGCTACAAAACAGGAGTTTAAGGGGAGCCAGGATCAAAAGGCTTATCAAGATAAAATTGCTGGGGCAAAATTTGTTGAGTTTTTAAGAAAAAGATTGATTTTATTAAGAGAATTGCTCGCTGATGACGGCAGTATCTATGTACACCTTGACTGGAAAAAAAGTCATTACATCAAAGTAATAATGGATGAAATATTCAAAGAGAATAATCTTAAAAATGAAATAATTTGGTTTTACAGGAGGTGGACAGCAGGTAGCTATTCTTTTCAAAAAATGCATGATACTTTGCTATTTTATTCAAAAAGTAAAGCAGGAAAATTAAATCCCGTCTTTGTTGAGACGACAGAAGGGCAGAAGAAAAAGCATGATAAAGGGTGGGATAGAAACTCTGTTTATATTGATGGTAAAAGGCAGCCACAGCTATTGATATATGATAAAGAAAAAGTAGATGAAGCAGTTAAAAAAGGCCGCATTAAATTAGATGATTATGCAAGAGTTGTAACAGTTGAAACTGGCAAAACTATTGCTCCTGATGTTTGGGATATTAACTATATAAACTCACAAGCCTTTGAAAGAATAGATTATCCAACACAAAAACCAGAGGCTTTACTTGAGAGAATCATAAAGGCTTCATCAAACAAAGGAGATATTGCTTTAGACGTATTCGCAGGATCAGGCACAACCTTAGCCGTTGCAGAGAAATTAGGCCGTCGCTGGATAGGAATTGACTGCGGAAAACTGGCCATTCACACGATGCAGAAACGCCTGCTGAACCTGAAAAGTGGAACAGGTAACAAAGGCAAAGCATTAAAACCAAAACCTTTCACACTTTACCATGCCGGTCTTTATGATTTCTCCAAACTCAAGCAGTTACCCCTTGAAGAATGGCGGCGTTTTGCCCTGCTGCTTTTCAATTGCAGGGATGAAAAGCATACACTGTCCGGCATTGAACTTGACGGCTACAAGGGACGTTCCGACGTGCTGGTTTTTGATTATCAAAAAGAAGGCGGCGTGGTGCTGGATTATGGTTTTATTGATGATCTTCATTCTATGATCGGCGCAAAAATCGGAAAGCAATTCTTTATCATAGCACCTGCCGCCAGTGTTACATTTTTGGAAGATTACATCGACAAAGGTTCGGTACGCTATTACATCCTGCGCATTCCCTATTCCATCATCAATGAACTGCACAATAAGGATTTTGTAGCCATCAAACAACCTATCGATGAAACCCAGGTTAACGACACCGTTGATGCCGTTGGGTTTGATTTTATCCGTCAACCCAAAGTTGAATGTACTTACTCTGTGGAAAAACCGAAAGGGCAAACGGTTGAATCTGCCACGATTAAAATCAATACATTCAGAAGCGAAGCCATGCTGAAAGGAGCAAGCCTACGGGAGAACCGGGAATCGCTTTCAATGATCATGGCCGATTTCAGTTATGATGGAGATATTTTTAACCCGGACAAAGTTTATTATGCCAGCGATATAGAAAAAAACGGATGGAAGGTTAATTTGCCTGTTGACGCATTTGAAGAACAGATCATGATTATTTATCTGGACATATATGGAAATGAATACCGGGAAGTCAAGACGTTAAAAGATTTTTCCGGCTCTAAACGAAAACAAAAAGGAGGCAAGTGATATGCTCGATCATAAACGCCTTCTTAACAAGGATCTTGTTTTACGAGTGAGCAAAAGCGTCAATCCCACGGTCTTTGATATTAATAAATACGAACCGTTTCTGGATGCATTGTGTGGCGAGCGGGAATACCAGAAAACCGCCATCCGCAACACGCTTTTTTATATTCTTGGGAAAAATTATAATAATCTGACTGAATTGGCGGAAGAAAGCTATGATTCCAACGAAACCTTGCAGTCCTTGTTCGGATCCTTTGAACAACTAAAAAGACATTTGCAGATGCCGGATAAGCTGTCTTGTTCACTCGATCTTGCGACAGGAACAGGCAAAAGTTATGTCATTTATGGCATTGCCCGCATTTTGTTAGCCGAAGGCGCTGTTGATCATGTTTTAGTGGTCTGCCCTTCAACGACCATTGAATCCGGGTTGATGGAAAAATTTAAATTACTTTCCGGGGATGAAGCTCTGCGCGGTTTGTTGCCGGAGGATACTGACATTAACAACCCGCACATCATCAATGCCACTGAGAGCATCACAATAGGAACAATATGCATAGAAAACTGTCACGCGCTTTATGAACATGTCAAATCATCAATCAGGGAAAGCCTGGCAGGCAAAGGTGAAAGAACAATTGTTATCAATGATGAAACCCACCATGTTTACAATCAGACAGGAAAATCGTTTAAAAAGTGGAAAGAATTTCTGCTGGATGCGGAATTCGGTTTTAAATATATCGTTGGTTTATCGGGGACATGTTATATCGGCGATGACTATTTTACGGATGTCATCACCCGCTATTCTTTGCGGGAAGCCATAGAAGAAGGTTTTGTAAAAACCATCGATTATGTGGCGGAAGACTCTTCTAATACACAGGATGAAAAATTCCAGAAGATTTATGACAATCACAGTGAGAATAAGACCTCAAAATATCGCCTTGTAAAACCCCTGACTATTTTGATTACAAAAGACATCAGAGCATGCAATAAACTCACGGATGATCTAATTGAATTTATTGCAGAAACGGAAAATATTTCCGTAAAAGATGCAAGTAAAAAGGTTCTGGAAGTCACATCTTCTCCGAAGCATAAGGAAAATGTGAGAAAATTGGCTGATGTTGACAGAAAAGACAGCCCCGTTGAATGGATAACATCAGTAAGCATGCTTACAGAAGGATGGGATGTTAAAAATGTATTCCAAATTGTTCCTCATGAAGAAAGAGCATTTGACAGCAAGTTGTTAATTGCCCAGGTGCTTGGAAGGGGGCTGAGAATTCCAGAAGTGTACCTGGGACAAAAGCCCGTTGTTACAGTATTTAACCATGACCGTTGGTCAGGCAGAATTAAGCATTTGGTTGATGAAGTGCTGGAAATCGAAAAGCGGGCTTATTCATTTCCAGTTAAAAAGAAATCAGACTATAATTTTTCAATACACAATATTGATTATGCGAAATTGACAGAAACCGAAGAATATAAGCAGGAGAAAGAATACGAATTTACCAAGGGATTTATTACCCTAATTCGACAAGCGCCTGCACTGGAAAGAGAAACCGAATATGTTCGAGCCACGACCGGGGAAGCCCGCAGAAAAAAAACCTTGGTCAAATATAAAATGTTTTCAGTAGATGAGATAGCGGAGCAACTGCATAATCGATTCAAATCGATCGATATGGAAACGGCAAACGAAGATAATCCGACCAATTATGCGGATAAGTATAATTTAGATTGGTTAAAAAAACTTATTTATAATTCCTTAGATCGCATAGGTGAAAAAACCAACCAGGTAAGTGATGATAACCGGCAGAGAATTTATCAGGCTTTTGGCGTAATACACCGATCTGCGGCTAAGGCAGTCAGATATCGCATGTCACCTAAGGCTTTATTTGAAAAAAGCACCAATGAACGAAGTCGGAACAGCGTTGGCTATGCTTCGATAAAAAGAGGAGAATCATCTATTTTCTATGATGACTTGACTTTGAAATTAAGTGATGAAGAATCCATGATTTTTTTGAAAGAACTGGAAAGTGATGATTCAAGACCAGTCTCAGCACTTGAAAAGATAGATAACACTTTTAATTTTAAGACCCCGTTGAATCTGGTCATATCTGATCATAAACCTGAGCGTTTGTTTATTAAAAGACTGATCGCTGCAGAAAACGCAAAAACTGTTGAAGCTTGGCTAAAATCAACGGATCAGGATTTTTATCCGATTGAGTATTCATGGAAAAAAGGCGAACATCCTAAACGAGGACGTTTTAATCCTGATTTCTTTATAAAAATTGATGATACCATTTTGGTGGCTGAGATTAAAGGTGATGAAGAAATACGTGACCCATCAGACGAGAACAAAGCAAAATTCAAAGCAGCGAAGAAGCATTTTAGAACTCTAAATGATCAACAAAATAGGTTGAAATATTATTTTAATTTCCTAACGCCAGAGGATTATGATTATTTCTTTAATCAAATAATAAATGGCAATTTTAATTTCAGCTCAAAACTTGATGCAGAATTGGAAAAAAATGGATCGTGAAAAAGGGCTAACAAGGCTAATTCAGCCGACGCTAAAAAGCCGCGCGGCTGATTAGCAGCGTTATCTTTTAATACCGTCTCTGAAATTTGCAGTCAGCATTGATAAGTATATGTAGATAATAATATAAATTTTAATGGATTGAATTGAAAAGGTAGAATAAAATGGTTGAACAAATATATTCAGAAGACAGAAAATTCCAAGAGGACCGACGATTCCAAATTTTTATTAGTTCGACTTTCATGGATTTAAAGGAGGAACGTAAAAAGGCAATAAGCGTTGTAGTTGACCAGCACCACATACCTATAGCATTAGAAAATTTTGCTGCTTCTCATGCTACAGACTTTGAAGTAATTGAAAAATCGATAGAAGATAGCCAAATTTATCTTGTAATTCTTGGGCATAGATATGGTGAAATTTCAGAAGGTAAAGATAAAAGCTATACTGAAATTGAATACGATCTTGCAGAAAAAAATGGTCTACTAATAATTCCATTCATTCTCTGTAATGATGAAATAAAAATACGTAGAGACAAGCTGGATCATAATAATCCCATGGATTTAAAGGAAATCAACAATAAAAAACTCCTTGAAGATTTTCATGAAAAAGTTAAAAAACGCTTTTATAAACAGTGGTCACCTGAGGATGAGTTCAAATATTTAGTACTTGAAGCTCTAAAAGAAGAGATACCAAAATGCCAAAAGCCGGGTCTTACATGGGAGGGGACTACCGAACAAAAACAATTTTTAACATATGCTTCAGGAAACGAGTTCATCGTTCAGATTGTTAGGAGTATCACCAGATTTGAAAAATTAGATCAAAGATGTACAGAAAAAGTCGATAAAAAAACTGAACTTGCGCGATTCTTCGTACAGAAATATGGAAATCAGATAATAAAAAATAAAATTAATCTATTCCTTGAATCAGGCTCAACTATTGTTTTTGTTGCAAACCAGCTTGCTAAGTTTCTTCGTGAACGAAATGCCAATGTAGATATAAGGACAAACAATGTTTTAGCATACTTGCATCACTGGCTTACTGCTAATGTTCCTTGTTCTCTTTTTCCATTGAGTTACCCAAGAGAACCATATGGTGCATCATATGGTATTATCGAAGAATTGCCTGAAAAAGACCCCGATTATCCTCCAGATCCAATTGATAGTGATGCAAAGCTCGTAATTGAAAAATTGGCAAATAGTGAAGGAGCGCTTAAAAGTGAATCCCCTGTACTTTTGTTAGGTGCTATTTCTGGTTTACAACTCGGAAGTGACCACAAAATTGTAGCTGATAAAGACAGGGGTGGAAGAACTTTAACAAGCGCCCTTGAAAATAAAGTAAAAAAATGTTTTGGCCCTCATGTTGGAAGTTATCATAATAAATTATTTAAAAGGTATATGTATTATACGGGGTTACCTGTAATGCTTTTTATTACAGAAGAAAAAATTGATATGGAAATTATCGTTGGAAGATGCCATTTTGTATTAGACCAAGAATCAGATAGTATAGATGGGCTTACATGGGATTCTTTTTATCAAAATCATCCTGTTGCCTTCTGTGTTGGTTGTAGCGGAGACACAATGGACGCAAAAGCACAGTGTTTTATTGACCTCGGATTTGAAGTTATTAAGGGGCCCCAATTCGAAGTTAGTGCATTCATTGCTAGAAACAATGCATTTATTGAAAAAATAGAAGAAATTATGAAAAAATAAAATATTTCAACCGACGAGCATGCCATCAAATTATTATAAGATAACAAGGCTTTTGCAGCGGAGCGCAAAAAACGCGCGCCCGCTGAAAAGCAACGTTAGTGTTCTATAGAAAATGCAAGCATTTTATCTTTATCCTGGTATTATGGAACGGTGAGGGACCTGCACTAACGCACTGGTTTTCCGCACCTCAGCGGGGACCGAGCTTTTTGAGAGGCTCTGCCCCGCAGTGTTGGCGGCAGGTGAGTTTTCCGTTGGGCGTCAGCATACTCAGTCGGTTGGCAGCAGGCTAGGGACCGAACATGAAATCTAGGAAAGCCAAGAAACAGCGGTTCTTTGACCTTGGTAACAAGGCACTCAACAAGCTCTCAGCTGAGTATCTGGCCGGATACGTTTGTCCAATTTGTGGCACCGAATTCCTTTCAGATGCGATAGACAGTGGTGATCTTACACTTGAACATGCTCCTCCCGAGTCACTGGGTGGGAGGGCAATTACTCTAACGTGCGTCAAGTGCAATTGTCCAGCAGGTAGCTCAATTGATGCAGCAATGAGAAACCGTCACCTCCTGCAACACTTCTTCATAGATAGCGAAGGTTTTCAGCGAGCGCGGCTGGAAATGATGACGTATGCCGACACCGCCAGTCCGGTTGGAGAAGAAAAGCTTATGGAGAGAGTTTCTGATAGAGAGAATCTACTGACAGCCCTTGGCAAAGTAAAGCACAATAGAGGTTCTCCCGGAA
>JAXHVA010000125.1:0-10769 GCA_034189035.1 Thermodesulfobacteriota bacterium | reverse complement strand
TCAAGTACCTTGTTCCGTCGCGCTCCGCGCGCCAGAACAAGGTACTTGACCGGACACCGTGAACCGCACAATCAAACTACGTTTGCTTGTGCGGCCCCCGGTGCCGGTCAGCACCGCGATTATATCGCCTAAAATCATATAGGCAACGTTGCAAGAATGCAGGACAATTGAATGAGTTACAATGAAAATACAGACAAAATAGATTGGAAGGATGAGTTTGCCTGGATACTTATATCAATTGTATCAGGATTGATACTGTCGTTTTTATTTTACTATTATCAGAAATTTCCAAGTGTAAATAAGTTAGCAATTACTTTTTTCAGCTGTTTAGCATTTTACGTTCTCAGCATATTATTAAGAGTTCAAAACCAGAGGGGGAAAGTACTAACAGGTAAGCCGGGGTTTGATGAAAAAATATTGAAATATGTATTCCCAATTCTTGGCTTTGCTATTGGTATAGCCCTTATATATTTGTAGTGTTCCATAATACAAAAGACGGGTCAACAGGACCGTAGGGAGGCCCGGGGCGCTAATCGCGGATAGTTCGGGGGGCGGCCTGTTACCATTAACGTTATGTGGCTTGAGGTCATCAATATATAATAAAGGTGAAAGAATGAATAAAAAAGCATTTGAAAAAGCAATAGTTGGAGGGATTGATGTCAGAAACAGAATTTTCAGATCTGCCACCCATGAAGGCGTTGCAATGAATGATGGCAAAGCGTCACCGGCAATGAAGGAAATATACACGAACCTGTCAAAAGGTGGAGTAGGACTTATTATTACTGGTTATATGACCTTTTCCGAGTTGGACAACTACTCTCCAAGCACTGTTTCAATTGCTAATGATGATGCTATTGATTCTTTGACTGAGTTAGCTCAATGCGTTCATGACCTTAGTTGCCGGGTTGTCGCTCAGATCGCCCATGCTGGATCACAGTTGATCTTTGCACCAACCAAGGATGTACTAGCACCGTCTGATGTTACTGACCCTGTCAGTGCTATACAACCCAAACCCTTTAGTGTTGAACAGATCAAGAAGCTGGTTAAAGAGTTTGGGGAAGCGGCACTTCGGTTAAAAAAGGCAGATTTTGATGGTGTACAGATTCATGGTGCTCATGGTTACCTTCTGAGTAAATTTTTAAGCCCTGTCTACAATAAAAGAACTGATGCATATGGTGGAAGCCCTGAAAATAATGTCCGGATCATCCTTGAAATCATCGACTCCATAAAAACCGCTTGCGGAGAGGATTTCCCCGTTTGGATAAAGCTCAACTCCTCAGACTTTGGACGTGAGGAAAACGCCTACGATATTGACGGTTTCCTTTTTTCAGCAAAAGAAATTGCGAAAAACGGCATTAATGCAATTGAGGTGAGCGGTGGCACCATTACCGGCAAACAACATCCCAGCCGTTCGAAAAAGCATGAAGCATATCATCTGGAATATGCAAAAAAACTTGCTGCAGAAGTGGATACACCCCTTATACTTGTTGGTGGCTTTCGGAATATAGACCTTATTGAATCCGTACTGCAAGAGAACAATATTGATGCGGTCTCCATGTGTCGTCCCTTGATCAGAGAGCCTGATCTTGTAAAAAAATGGTTAGATGGAGATACAAAAAAAGCTCAGTGTGTCGCCTGCAACGGTTGTTTTAATCCACGGGGATCCCGTTGTTTTTTTGAGCTTGAAGGCGAAGAGAAGGAAGAGCAAAAACAGGTTCTGAAGATGTTGGCTGCACTGCTTGGCAGCCAAGAATAAACAATGGTTGTCTCAGCCCAGGCAATGAAATTTTCTGCAACAAGGATTGCTGAGACCATCAAGTCACAAGGCTTGAAAACGCCACATAACACGGCGCTGCACTCGGGCGCAAAAGGGTTTCGGTCACTGCTTCTCTCCCTCCAACCTTTTGCGCCGGTGAGCTTGTCGTTGAACAGGTAAAAAGGAAACCCCATAAGACACCTTTAGTTTGGTATAACTTCACGGCAGATTTTTAACCTTCGGTATATCTATTCGAAAGTTTGGTGATGATGATGACTGCATGGCTTTTAGAAGTTATAGACGTTTTGGGTGCACTTGCATTTGCTGTATCTATTATCTTGTTTCTTGTCGGGCTTTTGATTCGCTACGGCAAGAATGAGGAGAGTTTCACATCTTCTGCAATCGACCTGCTTCGTCAACTCGAAGATAACGAAGTCCAAGATAAGATTGGTCTTGTGGTCAATTTGAACGGCAAGGATGTTTTTGTTACTGACTTTCCGATTCAAATCAAAAAGATGTATTTTCGATTAGAGGACCGCTATCAGCTAATGTCTCAAAAATATGATAAATTGAAAGAGGCTTATCAAATATATTCAAGTAGCTGCTATTGCTACGATGGTCGCCTTCTTGATATTTTGGCTAATTCATTTCAAAACATAAAAAAGGAAGAGAAGTGTCACCCCTTGATATTGGGAAAATTTATTTTCTCAAAAATTTCTTTTGTCCCATGTCAAGGGCTGAGCCCGGTGCATTGCCTGTTGGCGTAAACTACCTGGCATTGAAAAATGAGTTGGGAACATTAACGCTGCAACAGGAAGCTTATGCTTTTCACGGATATTTAAACGAGAACCTTTCCTGTTCATGTTCCGGAACGCTTTTAAGCAGATGTTTGGGTTCCTCCTTTTTTTTATTTTTGCGGTCTAATTCCTTATGACCGGCTTTTACATTATACAAAAGATGCCCGATTCTAAGGCTCATGAACATCCTGCCTGTTCCCATATTTATTTTCCTACAAAAAATAGTTTAAATCATTCACATGAAGCAGATTCATTTTATTTATAAATCTTATAAAATCTGCTATCCTGTATCGCTTTCCAGTAATCATTCAAGTCCCAGGATCATAAAAAGCACCGCTCTCATATCCAAATATCCCCGGAGTTACCGCAAACAAAGGATGTTTAACACCAAGAAAATTTATTTCAAGTATATTGCTTTTATCATATCCAAAATCTCTTTCTAATACAGGCCGGTATCCGCCAAGGCCAAACGGTATCTGGCATAAAGGCACAAGCCCCTTATAATCCGAACTCGCGATGTTTTTTTGCGTTTCAGGGGAAAGCTCAATTGATGTAAGAAGGGGTCTGGTAACATATAAGAACGTATCATAATCATCTACATTCACTAAATATTTTTCATGCAGTCTCCTTATAGGTCCCATCTCCTTTTGGAAATCAATATCTGTCGCATTTTTTTGACCTGTACATGTCAAATAACGGTAAGCATTTTTTAAGCCCCACAAATCGGTAATCATATCATGCCCCGCAGTCAGCCCTGGACATTTTTCAGCCGATGAAACCAAGATATCAATATCGTTTATAATTTTATTTGGCCAGCCGATGTACATCATAAAACAGCCCCAGGACTTAACAAAAGTTTCCCTGCCAATATTATGGTATTGATCTGATTGAAACACAGCTGGAGCGCCATCTTTCTCTTCTATGATTAAATCCATTTCAGGATGACTGTAAAAGGAAAGACAATAATGGGGGAATACGGTTATCATATTGAGAAGTTCAATAATCTTCTGGTTTTCTTCAGCCCCATAGGCCTTATGAAATCCCAGCGGAATCAGGCTTTTTTCATTAACTTCCAAGTCACTAGTGTAATATTGCCATGATGATGCAAGCTCTATTTGTTTATTAATATCACCGATCAGTTTTAAAAGTTTATCAAAATGTTCTTTATCATTTTGCTTAGTTATATTTACCTCCTTCAAAGTAAATTGAATGACTTATTAATGGGGGCATAAAACTTGTTTTCCCTCATTTTGTAATGGGGTGAATTCAAGTTACAAGTGCACCACTTGATGCTTCCCAAAACACTTCATGAGGTGACCGGTAGTTTATACATATTTTTGATCTATGATTAAACTTTTTCACAACAAATGCAATATCTTTTTGAGTGACCGTTCTTAAATCTGTTCCTTTTGGGAAATACTGACGGAGAAGAACGTTTGTGTTTTCGTTTGTCCCACACTGCCAGGTAGCATAGGGATCAGCAAAATAAACCATTAAGCCGATTTTATCTTCTAGTTCTTTGAAACGAGCAAACTCTTTACTATTGTCAGCGGTCAATGTCTGTCGCATCTTTTTCGGAATGCGGTAAAACGCTTTGGTGCTTTGTATTGTGAGCGATTCTGCCTTCTTGTCTGCAAGCTTGGCAGCCAGCAAATAACGGCTTTTATGCTCAAAATGGGTGAGGATATATCCGCTGCTCTTTTTCCCCTCAATCGTATCCCCCTCCCAGTCACCGAAACGTTCAGGGGAATCTACAATGGCTGGACGCTCAGAAATGCTGACACGTCCTGGAAAGAATCGCCTTGCTGATCCATATCTCTTTTGTCTACGGCGTTTTTTATGTCTCCGTTGCAGGTGATGATAAAGCGTACCACCTTCTTTTGCATATAAATAGATCCACCGGTAAATGGCTTCATGGCTAACACGCATTGTCTCATCGTCTGGATAGTCAGTTTTGAGTTTCTCTGCAATTACTTCCGGGGGCTAATAAGCTTTAAGCCTCCGTTCTACGTAGTTAACGAGGTCCTGATTGGTGAGACGGCGATGATGTCGGGCCTTGTTACGACGCTTAAGTGCCTCAGGATGCGTCCAATCATACCAATAAATTGTACAATCTCTGGCCCGTTGCGACTGAGTTCCCGGCTAATAGTCGTATGGTGTCGGTTTATCCTTCGAGCAATTTCGCGCAGGCTTAACCCGGAACACGTTAAATGGCTGATAAGATATCGTTAGATGGATAGAGGGCATGGCGGGCTCCTTTTGGATGTAAGGTTGATCGTACTTCCTACACTACCAGAAACCCTATCATGTCCTCCAGTTATTTTAAATGGTGCTCTTTGAAGTTGAATTCACCCCTTTTATCTCGCTTTTATCTACTTAAGTAATCCCGTGCTCACATTGGAAACGACGAATTTCAATATACTCAGATTCCTTCAGATGCTTCGAGGAGTCTCCTTACAAGCGCCCAAATGGCGCCGACAACGGCTGTTGCTGCCAACCAAGCTAAAATAGCTGCTGGTATTGCCAACCACCAGCTATCTACCTCACGGAACGTCCAAACCGCCGCCAGAAGCCCCACTGCAATTGCAACCCACCCCGCTAAGTCATGACCTGCTCTGCCAGGGACGGCCCACCGTGCTCGCTTGTACATTTCATCCATGTCTCGGTCCTCCAACCTTCCTTGAGAGTCTAACGCTGAGTTGAGCGGGAGCGCTTGCGCGATTCGCTCCAACGGCCTGTTGAGCAATATGCCCCCTGCACAGATTCACAATTATATCTCACCTACGCTCCCTTTTGCTTGGGACTCTTCGGCCTGCCGCTAACTTTCGTAATGGCCCAAGCAACTAAATCGCTGGTGAGCAACATTGCGGGTATTGAAAGAAACGTGAAGTATACCAGCCCACCCATACTGCTTAACGCCGGGTAACCGTTCTTGTCAAGAAGCGGCAGCAAGAGAAGCGCCAGGAAGCCGAGGGGTAGAAAAAATGGTGCTTCTTTTACAAAGTAGTGACTGAAAGGGGACGAGATGCGCCAAATACTGTGAACTAGACACGGAATCAAGAAAAAGGCAATAAAGATATAGGTTCCATATTGACTAAAAATGTATTCTAGAAATTCTATACCTTTTGCCAGTAATAGACAGAATCCGACGAAGGCAAAGAACGAACCGACGACAAAACATCGTAAGCGATACTCGGACATATTTGTTGTTCTCACCTGTCATTCTTCACACGCGTAGATAGAAATTCATGGGACGCTTGGCTTCTGACCGACCTGGTAGAGCTGACCAATAGAATTCCTTATAAAGTTCGTCGTACTTGCCCAACTTTGAATTGGGCTGCCGAAAAGCAATATTATAATATAGCATTATAGCATGCGAAACGGAAAAATATTGCGATTTAGCAATATAAATCCTGATGTAGACATTGATTATTGGCAAAAAGATTCTGCCAAGACTTCCTGATGGTAATTTTCAGCATATCTCTTATGAAATTAAATTTGGAGATGAATATAATACTTTTTCTAAATGTGCTATTATTTTTACTTCTTAATAGTGAACGGTTCCCCACAAGCAACGCATTTAAAATGTGTTTTGGCGCTATTCAATGTTATGTTTTCGACGTTACCACATTTTGGACATTTAGGACGACCACCGTCTCTATTTATTACTTTTTTAGGTTTCATTAATTGCTCCTTTATTATCTTGGGTCTAATGTCACGGACAACCTTTTATCTGCCATTGGCTCAACAACTTTAATCATTTTTAATGGAGTGTCATCAGAATGAAAGGCCAGGAGATCGGATAGGTCCTTCATTCATTGTCTTCTTTCAGCTATTCCCTCCGGCGGGATGCTTTCTTTTATTATCTTCTGCACATCGTGGAACCTCATTTATTAACACAAAGCCCACACGAGAATACAAAAGATATCTTCTCTAGGGGCCATGAAATCCCCGCTATAAATAATCAGTGAAAAAGGGACCTCCAGCCCTTGTTTTCTATGCTTCTTCTTAAACATGTCGATTGCACGCAGGTATTTTTTGTCCCATAAAGATGAGTTTTTGATCTTCACTGGGATTACCATTCCCCTAGTGTGTATTTGTATTACCAGACCTATCTCCGATACAGCGCTCTTTTGCCAAAAGTAAAAGGAAGGGGGGCATCTCCAGGTTCACCCCCCATTTGATAAAATCCGCTATAACGAGGTTCTCAAAATAATGTCCACTCTCCCCGCTTGCATCAAGGAGCCGCCTCTCCTTAAAACCTGACAATGCCCTTAAATAAGGGCATTGTCAAAAAAATAGACCTTTTTCGACTTCTTAATCCTTGTAGCTACATTGAGAAAAAAAGGGGCAAGGAGAAACCCTATGAAGCTCTCCTGCCGGATTGTTACATACTTTTTAGCTGTAATCTGATTGATGCCTGCGTCGTTTCCCAAACCGCTATATTCCAGGGAGCTGCCTACTCGTGAAGATAAACCTGAAACAACCTTGCGATACCCCTCTATATTCCCAATATCTTTTACGCTGGGCATATCCCGCTCTATATAGGTGTCAATATAATCTATGAGCCACCTTGGGATTTCATCATCATCTATCCTTGGGAAAGTAGGCAGAAAGAGGCCTCTGGTTATGAGTTCATCAATTAATGCCGTCTTCCGCTTTCTTTTTGGCTTACCCTCCTTGATAAGCTGAGATATCTTTGTGGTTTAACGATCCGGAAAAGAGGCCTTTATACATGGCATGTGCACACTCAAACCCATCAATCTCCTTGTATAAGGAAGCCTCGCTCTTAGAAAATGGGTAAATCATTAATACCTGAACCCATCCAGCCAGGGTTTCCGCTTTTTTTTTCAAGGAGTTCAAAGCTGGAAGAACCACTTATGATGATTTTTACAATGGTATCATGCAGGATTTTTATTGACTCAAAGACTGGAGGGAGTTTCTAAGCCTCGTCAACAAAAAGATAAAACCTCTCTGTCATTGTATCCATGCTGCAACCTAGGGTCTCCTCCAACTGTTCCTGGAGATAATCTTCATTTTCTTTGATCCTGTCCCTTTCGAATGAAGAATCAAGATTGATACAGAACTTTCTTCCGACTGGGATCTCATCAAGTAAGCTGCTGGCAGATGTCGTCTTTCCTGACTGCCTGGGACCTACCAATACTGTTAATAAGAGGGAGGGTGTCATGATCAAAGTATGAATCATAAAAACGGAATTAAGATAAGGTCAGTAAATGAAGGGGAAAGAGTTCAAAAGATACAAAGTATGGAGATAGCTCAGGGAGGTCAGAAAAGGTAGAGAGGAGTTTCTGTTGAATGGGAAAAATTTAAAGGAGCCCTTCAAATTCTAAGTTGACAGGGGCTCAGTAAAAGTGATAGATGAAAAAGTATGCCAAAATCATATCGGCTGGATGTGCTTGCTGTTTTGCATCACATTATGATCCGAGGGATAGAGTGTCTAAATACATTCAAGAAAGAAAGGTCAAGGTAACACATCTCGATTATAAATATGGATACTATCGCGGCGAAAGTTGCTGAATTTTTGATATAAGTATAGATGATATTTCAAAGCTTCATCCAATATTCAATGGAGATATTTGTCGATTTTGTGCTGACCCCGATCAATGTCCGGTACGTGCCCTCAATTATCGAAAACGTGGTTTTAAGGCACGTGATACAGTCAGGAATTTTCATCAGAAATTACTCATACTTTCATCCAATCTGATTGAAATATCTCTTATTCAGCGAATAATTCGACCTCTACAGCTTTAATAATTCTATCGTTTCAAAAAAAAAGCAGTTATTTCTCAGGAATCGAATCTGAAGGGCATCTCCTTGTTCCTTTCTTATCCCTTCATGCTCTGCGAGGAGCAAGCATAAAAAAATCATGACTGTTTACAAAAAATGTGTCGCTGTAGTATCAATGTTACTTTCACTTTATGCCGATGTTAATATATAAAATATTTTATCTCTATCTATTTTTTGATGAAATCAAATAAGATCTACAGACACATACAGTTAAATAAAAAGGCCACTAGAAAAACCGGCGATCTAGCTTTGCAAACCATGAACAGCTGAGTTACCTATGATTCAAAGAATAGGGTCCTTTAATGTAAGAGCAAGTTAATCAACTAAGCACACAATCCACAATCGGATCTTTCAGGTTTGGAAGGGAATAGAGTCGCAATCTGTGCCAAATGTTCTCAAGGAATTATAGAATGAATAATATCCCTATAGTATTAGTTGGTCCTTTAAGCGACAATTATGGAATGCCATCCCTTGCGGTTAGTCTTCTGAA
The DNA here is from genome assembly GCA_034189035.1 of Thermodesulfobacteriota bacterium. Classification (GTDB taxonomy): domain Bacteria; phylum Desulfobacterota; class UBA8473; order UBA8473; family UBA8473; genus JAUXFK01. The sequence continues at coordinate 1,918 of JAXHVA010000125.1, read as the reverse complement.
AATGAGTCTTAAAGAGCGAGGGATTAATAGCAAGGTCGTATATGCGAATATGCTTTTTTATGAAATAGTCGGCATGCAATTATATGAAGAGCTTTTTAGTGGTGATATAAATAACTTACTATACGAAAGACTCTTTGCTCCACTGGCATATGACGAAATAGAGAAAACAGATATGAGAGGCTTCAATGGCGATGAAATTTCAGAGCAATTGCGTGAGTTTTATTGTGTGATAGGAGACATAAACAAAAATATTTCTCAACTGAAGTATTCTGATATGGAGGCTCGATGTGAACTCTTTATTGAGAAAATGGTCGAGCGAATAGTACCTTTCCAACCAAGGATTATTGGTTTTTCTAATAGTTATCAACAAACAAATCCCTCGACTGCCTTGGCAAAAGCCCTCAAACAGGCCCTGCCGAAAGTGTTATGTGTTATCGGTGGAAATAACTGCGAAGGAACGATGGGAGAGGAAATCGCTGCTTCTCTAGGGGTATTTGATTACGTCTTTCAAGGCGAAGCAGACTTTGCTTTTGCTGATTTTTGCTATGATTACATTGAGAATAAGACCCTGCCTAAAAATAAATTAATTCACTGCTCACCGATACGGAACCTTGATGCTGTCCTTGTCCCTAATTACGACGATTTTTTTGAACAGTGCGATATTGATGAAGAATCTGTTGTACTTTCCTTTGAAAGTTCACGAGGATGTTGGTGGGGTGTTAAAAACCAATGCAAATTTTGTGGAGAAAGCGCCCTGTCGACTGGGTATCGCTCTAAAAGCCCTGAACGAATGTTTAAAGAATTAAGTCAACTACAGGATCGATATCTCAAAGTGCGCACTTTTCTTGCAACAGATTCTATTCTTCCCTATAATTATTTAAAGGACTTCCTCCCTCTGCTAAAATCTACAGATTTTCGGAGAAAACTGATTTATGAAACCAAGGCTAACCTCACTTACGAACAGATAATCCAAATGCGAAGAGCTGGTATTTTTCGTATAATGCCTGGAATAGAATCACTATCCAGACGCTTATTGATCTTATTAAATAAGGGTACAAATCCTTTAATAAATATTCGTTTGTTAAGAAACTGTCGGGAACTCGACATTCAGGTAGCATGGCTATTGCTTGTAGGGATTCCTGGAGATCGAGCCTCTCATTATGAGGAGCAGTTAGAGTTAATGCCTCTAATCCAACATCTTTCGCCGCCTCGGATGATCCCTATACGTATTCAGCGCTTCAGTCCATACTTCAGGGATGCGAAAAACCATAGAATAAAAGAAATCAAACCGGCGAAAGCATATGAATATGCATTCCCTGACTCAGTAAACATTGCACGCCTTGCCTATTATTTTGCTGCCCAGTATCCTTCGGAAAGTCGAGAACGACCTGATATCCTTGTGCCGCTTAAACAACAATTGGACAGGTGGAACGAGCGATGGATGCAAAAGCCCATACCAAAGCTTTCCATGCAGCAAAAGCATTCGAGTCAATGGAAAGTCGAGGATACAAGAGACTGCGCAAAAGTAGCTACACAAATGCTGACCGATGAAGACCATAGCTTACTTAAACAGTGTCGCACAGGAATATCACCTAATCGGACTAGATCTAAAGGTCGTATTGACCTACTCTTGGATCTGGGGTATCTCATCGAAGTAGACGGCAAGTTATTGTCGATCGTATGTGAATCGAGTCCACCTGAGGCAACCTAACTTTAGCACAACAATATTGCCTCAGGAGAAAATAAAATGGAGGGGACGATGGTGTAGCAAGAAGGTAAAGTCCTTTTGTACCATTGCCCCCCTTATTCATTTATTATCCTATATTCTCTCCCATATATTCACCCAATGCCCCACGGATAGAGCGGTGGGGGCGGGGGGGGCCCCCAGGGGGGCAGGGGGGCCCCCCGGGAGCCGGAG
>JAXHVA010000124.1:0-5000 GCA_034189035.1 Thermodesulfobacteriota bacterium | reverse complement strand
CTTTTATATGTTTGTGCATTTAAGAGAACATCTTTATTAGATAAGGCCTTCCTTGCTTCTGATTTTCCAGAAGGATCTCCGATCATCCCTGTAAAATCTCCGATCAAGAATATAACATCATGTCCTAAATCTTGAAACTGTTTCATCTTCTGTATTACTACAGTATGTCCCAGATGAAGGTCTGGGGCAGTAGGATCAAAACCGGCTTTAATCCTAAGAGAAGTCCCATTTTTTTTAGAATTATAGAGCTTCCTGGCCAACTCGTCCTCAATGAGTATCTCAACGGTTCCTCTTTTGATTATTTCTAATTGCTGATCTATATGCATCTTAATCTTTCTTATTGATTCGAGATTCTTGACAAATTTAAATAACTATTAAAAGGAGATTTTTCTTATATTAAAAAAGACGGTTTAACAGAGGTTCATTTTTAATCTTTGAATGCTATTGCTTTTCCCTGTTTTCGGATTGATATCTATTATAACAGCGTTAAGCTGAATATCTCTTTTAGCTACTTTAAACTTATGTGGTCTCTGAGTAAAAAAGCGTTCGATTATAATATCTTTATTCATGCCTATTACAGAGTCCATAGCGCCGGTCATCCCGACATCTGTAATATATGCGGTTCCTTCAGGTAAAACCCTTTCATCTGCAGTTTGGATATGGGTATGGGTTCCAATAATTGCACTGACTTTCCCATCAAAAAACCATCCCAAAGCCATCTTTTCAGAGGTGGCTTCAGCATGGATGTCTATAACGATAACATTGGTTTTGGCCTTTAATTTTTTGACTTCCTTAATAGCAGTTTTAAAAGGACAGTCTATACTATTCATAAATACTCTTCCCAATAGATTTAAAACACCTATATTTTCACCAGCTTCAGTTTGAAAAATGGCACTACCGGTCCCAGGATTTTCAATGGGATAGTTGGCTGGACGCAGTAAATACTTCTCTTCATCTAACTTTGGAATAATCTCGCCCTTATCCCATATATGGTTGCCTGATGTTAAAATGTCTATTCCATAGTCGAATAATTCTCTAAGAACATCTCGAGTCACCCCAAAACCACCTGAAGCATTTTCTGCATTTGCAATTACGAAATCGATTTGGTATGAGTTTTTAATATAGGCTAGAAGTTTTAAAACAGCACGTCTTCCTGGCTTACCAACTATGTCTCCGATAAATAGAATCTTCAAAGGATTAGCTACCCGTTATTTTGCATATTCAATGGCCCTGGTTTCTCTTATAACAGTAATTTTAATCTGCCCAGGATAACTCAGTTTGTTTTCAATTGTTTTTGCTATATCTCTAGAGAGTATAATCGAGTCTTCATCCGATATTTTCAAGCTCTCTACCATTATTCTCACTTCTCGCCCAGCTTGAACAGCATATGATTTATTTACTCCAGCAAATGAACTTGCGATCTTCTCTAAATCCTCTAGCCGTCTTACATATGTTTCAAGCATTTCCTTTCGTGCTCCTGGTCTCGCAGCTGATAGAGTATCTGCTGCTTGAACCAGGATTGCTAAAATAGAATTAGGAACTTCGTCACTGTGATGTGCTGCTATCGCATGTATAATCTCTTGGGACTCTCCATATTTCTTAGCGAGATTCGCACCAATAATTGCGTGAGAACCTTCTTCTTCATGATCTACTGCCTTGCCAATGTCGTGAAGAAGGCCAGCCCTTTTTGCCTGTTTAATATTTATCCTTAGTTCTGATGCCAGTATTCCGCAAATATACGCCACTTCTAAAGAGTGTTGGAATACATTTTGAGCGAAGCTGGTTCTATATTTTAACTTTCCAATAAGTTTTACCAATTCGGAATGGATACTATGTACACCAATATCGAAGGTGGCCTGTTCTCCTGCTTCCCGAATCGATTTTTTCATTTCTTCTTCGACTTTTCCTACAATCTCTTCTATTCTGCCAGGGTGGATCCTTCCATCATTTATGAGCTTTTGTAAAGAGATTTTAGCTATTTCTCTCCTAATAGGGTTATACCCTGAGAGTATCACCGCTTCAGGTGTATCGTCAATGATTAGATCAACCCCTGTGGCTGCTTCAATCGCACGGATATTTCTCCCCTCCCTCCCAATTATTCGTCCTTTCATCTCATCATTGGGAAGGTGAACGACTGAGACCGTTCTTTCAACAACACAATCAGCAGCATACCTTTCGATTGCAAGGGAAATGATTTCTTTTGCCTGCTTATCAGCCTTTTCTTTGGTTTCATCCTCAATTCTCTTAATCTTTTTAGCTGACTCATGTTTTGCATCGTTTATCATTAGTTCTATTAAATTTTTCTTGGCTTCTTCAGCTGACATCTCTGCTGTTCTTTCTAATAGTTCCAATTGCTTCTTTATTAAAGAGTTGTATTTCCTTTCCTTTTCTGATATCTCTTTTTCTTGTTGGGACAGATTTCCTTGCCTTTTTGAAATATTAGTCTCTTTCTGATCGAGCAAGTCCACTTTTTTATCAAGATGCTCTTCTTTTTGCGTTAGTCTTCTTTCTAACTTTTGGAGTTCAGACCTTCTTTCTTTCGTCTCTTTTTCAAATTCGGCCTTTGCTTGGTAAAGATCGTCCTTGGCTTGAAGTGTAGCCTCTTTTTTAATGTTCTTAGCCTCTTTTTTTGCTTCTTCAAGCATCTTTTTAGCAGCGTTTTCTGCGAGTTTTATTCTTCCTTCTGCGATCTTTTTATAGAGGAAAAAACCGAGTAGTGCACCAACGCAGAGTATTAACGAAAAGTATATTATCAATTCCAAAGGTTTTTCCAATGTATATAGCACCTCCCCATATTATTTTTGTTTAGGGTCGTTGGCCAAATCCCTTATGTTTGTCTGAAATCTTTAACACTCTTTACTTTCTTTAATTGAGAATAGTATTACTCATCTCTGGATGGACACTGATTATTTGTATAATATCCAGCATGAGAGAATTGTTTATGTTCATTCTGATAAAATTCCATTTTTCTTTATGGCGTAGTTTTTGATATACCTTTGTTCAATGGAGACCTCTCTATTGATTAAAAGGAACTTTCGTATGTTCGGTGTCTACGAAAAGAATAGCCAATAATAGTTACAGTATTTGATGAAAAAAGAGGTTGGAATAGGTAAGGTTCGGTGAAACAAAAGACTTCGTTTAATAATTGAAGATATCTAATACAACTTTGAGTTCAAAAAAACTATTCAATGGTCACTTTTGTTTTTTTGATATATCTTAACGCCGATTTTGGATTTCATGTACTAAAGAGTGGTTCACAGTATATAGACCCATTTTGTGTTCTACCTTTACGCGTCATTTAGTTAAGTCAGATTATTAATCTTTAATCAAAAGTTCCCTTAACTTTTGTTGTTATTAAAAGATTGTTTTCTATTATTAAACGAAGCGATATCTTTTTAAATGTATTGTCCAACACTCTTTTTAATGGCACTTGCTTGTAGTGTCCATATTAAAGGCTATTTTGCCTAATCTCGCTATGGTCTCGTATTTTAATCCATGAAACAGTCCTTTATATTCCTCTCACCCTGTGAAATTCTGCTTTTCCAACCTCCATGGAGATCCTGTAAGGAGAATATGATTTTCTCCGGTTAAAATTATTCCCTTAATTGATCTTGAACAAGTTGCATGTCTTTTGGATGAACACTTAAAACGTTATTGCTGTCTACCCTCATTCATAAATGGACTGGGTATTAAATTGAAAATATTTTCAAATATAAGAAGGGATTAGGCCCCCCGCTTAAATGCCGTGAAAACAGTTATTTTGAACCTAATTGAATTAGGTGGGTGCTATTTTACTGCTTTAGACTTCCACTCGAAGGGGCTTGCCTTACACAGTAAGGGACAGCTCCCTATTTTTTTATGTTGGCTCAAAATTATCTATTAAACACGAACAAAGCAGGGGGTATTCGCTTTAATTACTTGTCTTTAATTTTATGCATTTGGAATGGACACTACTTAGCCAATTGAATTTCTATATCTTCAATCTGAGAGTCAATAAAAGTGATTAAACGCTGTGATGTATTTTCAATCTGCCTGTGAAGTTCTGCCTCTTCATCCTTTAAGCGAAAGAGCTCACCAGCAATATTGAGAGCTGCTAGTAATAATACATTAAGTGTATCAACTGTTTTGGTAGTACGTAAAACTTCTTCTATCTTTTCGTTTAGATAATATACTATATTAAATACGTGATCTTCTTGTTCATCACTTTTTATAGTATATTTGTGCCCAAGAATATCTATATCGATGTTTCTTTTCAAAGTATCCTCTCTTGCTAATCGGATAAGTCTATTCCTTCTAATCTTCCTATTATATCAGCTACTTTGGCGTATACTAGGTTTCTTTCTTCATAAAGTTTTTTCATATTATCGTTTAGTTTTTGTATGTCTTGGTCCATTTTGCCTAATTTTACCAAGAAATCCTTATTCTGTTCTTTCAAAGAGGCGTTTTGTTCTATTAACCTATTTATTTTATCTTCCAGTTGTTTAAAATTATGTAAATTCATTGCATAATTTTAGAAACTACTATATGAATAGTAAAGAATTGGACTTAATAAGGCTTTCGAAGTATTAATAACTTCAATTTAAATAGTTTTATTTAAAAAGTCAAGTTATTTATTAGGGTCGGCTATAATGGCCAAATACAATTCATACACTAGGTATTGATTGATATCATGTGTAGTAGTAATTATGAGAATGAGTGTAACTCAATAAGAGGTATCCATCATTTTGCAAAAAAAGAGAGGCGAGGTCCCGGCAAAAAGGTGTATAATCTACTTTTCAAACATTAACAATACCAGAAGTCAGGAGGGTGCCTATGTGAAAAAGTAGAGTAAAAGAGCAAATGAGATACAATCGTAATATTGAAATTCGTAAGAAAGTCACTCTTTTCTTCAAAGCTGAAGAGTAAAAAAATGTCAATTTGGCATGTGAGATATTGGGCTATAGTCGTTCTATTTACTATGATTGCTGGAATCGTCTCAAGAGATCCAATAGGGATATTAT
>JAXHVA010000123.1:0-10996 GCA_034189035.1 Thermodesulfobacteriota bacterium | reverse complement strand
TGATTGTGTGGTTCACGGTGTCCGGTCAAGTACCTTGTTCTGGCGCGCGGAGCGCGACGGAACAAGGTACTTGACGAAGTCAGCACCGCGATTCTCGGCGACGCGCAGCGTCGCCGAGAACGCCCTGCGTCAGCCGCTTGCAGGGTATATGCAGTTTAACCCTTGGCGGCCACCTTCCTTAACGAAATTGTAGCGAACGATTGAATTAAAAACTACCCCTTTATAGGCCGCCAAGTGGGAATAGAAACAACTCCCGGAAGCAAGACCAGCCCGCGCCCTGCAAGTCGGTTGGACGCAGTTGTTATATGCCCCCTTTACATACATCAAGAAGGTGCTTCCACAGGATTCCCAATTTTGAGTAGTCATAAGCACCATCTCGCCAGCCATGATTAAGGAATAGACGTGTATAGTGACCTGTATTTACAAGCTCGCCTTGGTACTGATCCATTGTTTGATTATATGATGACCACCTGATTGTTGGGGTATCAGTTGCATCGTAGTGATGATCAAGAAACAGCTCTATGGATACTGCTTTCCCATTAATGTCTTCACGACTAGCCCCACTGGGGCCTATAGTTGAGAATGATTCAAAATCGGGCAGATTTGGCAGTGTAGTCACATACATTGATGATGGCAAATCTACAGATCGTATCTTGTCTATTATCTCGTTTCCAGATGTGTCATTGTCAAGAACCACCAGTATCTTGTTTTGTATCTTAATACTTGCAAGTCCTTGGCAGAATCTATATACATTCCCTGTTCCTGTAAATGGGTAGTTCTCTGACATGTCAATGAAGTTGAAAAAGTCTGCCACATGTGGGTACAACGGTTCTAGACTTTGCATGAGTATTTTTGAATCTGAACCACCTTCAGTTACCACAAGATATTTGTCCGAATTGTGTAGACCTGCAAACAGCTCGTCCTGGTTTGTCCATCCTCCATCAAGAACATCTGAATAGCGCCAGATCACATGCTTGTCCAGATTTGCAGCATTCTCTGCTAGTAGACGAAGCACGATATATGGATCTATGTTTTCATAGAAAGTCCCTTGAAAGCGATTCAGTTTGTCGAGAGATGGCAGAGTTTTTATGAATTCTGAGTCTTGCAGGATGTTCTTCGTGACATATTCTCCAAGATCATAATAGTCAGGTTCATCAGGGAGTTTCTGTTTGTCCACATCTACATGGAGGAGTACTTTGGAGAAAGTATCGAAATCGCTGAATGGGTCATCGAGGTTTTCGCTGTGATATGCCAGTAGGTCATAAAATGAATCTCGACAATATTCAAGCGTGTAACCTAAAAATTCTAGCCTTTCTTTCACGCTCGCAAGTGGTCGGACAAGAGCGGGTTTCTGCTCACGAATGTTATCGGCATAGTAGTAAGTGGCAGGTTTTCTATCTACTGGGAGAAATAACTTTGAATGGTTATTGAAAAACGAATTCTTTCCCCAGTCTATTTCGAGATGTCCAATTCCAAGTGAAATAAGTGAACCCATGGATATGTTCCTGAATCATTTGCAAGGCATATAACGATAGGCCTGAGCCGCGCGGCCGGGGACTTGATAAATACACCTCGGACGTGGTTCCGCGTCGGCTCAAGGCCTTGGTTAGCCCAAAATTGGATTTCACTGAACCGGTTTTAAATAACCACAGCCTGACATCCTCCTATGCCTTGTGCTAAGCGCACATTCACGTTGAAGTCCAGAAGAGGGAATCCCTTGGAGAAGAGCTGGTAGTGTAAGATGTAATTGCCAGGTGAGTTTAGAATAGGTTTTCGCGGCGTGACGTCCTGTTCGCTATGAAGATACAAATGAGATGTATTTGACTGATTTAAGGCAAAAAGATCGAAGCGAGCATTAGCTCTGGGCAGGATGGTAGCAGAATAGGCATTGCTCTTGCCTGCCCACTTCAGGAATTCCCGGTCCGGACACGAGATTCTATTACCACCAGGCAAGGTAATTTCGTTAACCCGTACCACGGTATTAAAGGCTGCTGTATCATGACGAAGGTTTTGGACTTCCAAAAGCCATATATACTGTCCGTAGATTCCTGTGTGGTCTGTATATTGCGCGGCTTGCCCGTGTGTTGGCGCACCCACCGTCAGATGCCGCGAGTAGGTAGGTAACCAATTCTTCTTTTTGACTTCCTGCTCTACTATCTGAGGCACCTCAGATTTATTCTTGAACTTGACTGCATTCGACAAAAGGTATTTACCGAGTCCCTCTAAATTGACTCCTTCCTGTTGCAGGTACAGGACTTCTTGGAACTCCAAAACATAGGCTATAGCCAATTCCTGATTCGTAAAGACCGACCCCCTGAACAATGGTGCCGAACCACCCAGGCTGCCAATCTTTTCCCGAGCGAAGTCTATGAAAATGTAGTAGTCGGAGTTCCTTAGATTGCTGATTATCGAGAAGTTAACGTCCTGAATGGTTTGGGTTTGTATTGCAACGTACGGAGGCGGAAATCCTTGTTTCACCAGCAAAGTGCTTACTTCAGCGGCAATCTGCCGCTCCTCAGCATCCGCTTGACCACAGCTGATAAAGATTTTCCCTGACATAACACCCCCTTTGAAGTTGTTCTCCACCACAGCCAATCCAGGCTAACGCTCCGCATAACCGGCTGGCAATGGAGCGCAGCGGAATTGCCAGTCGGAGTTGATGCGGTTGTTATGTGCTTGGGCCATACTCATTATCCTTCACTTTTTATATAATTTTCTATTCGTTTGTTTCTTGATTTAATGAAGCCAACCACCTTTGTTTTGTATAAAAGATATTGGTTGACATCGGAAAATGACGGACGAGTTTTGAAACCATCAAAAGGCAAATAGAATTTAATCTTATTGCTTTCATCTATCAGATCATCCAAGAGAAAAAAATGGATGTATCCCATAAAATCATCAAACAAATCAAAAAAATCCTTATATCTCAACAAGGTATCATAAAGCGGGCTCTTTTCCCCAGAATAAAAGAGGCGGATACATTCTAATGTTAAATCAAACCTGTCATCAATCAAACTATTTACTCCGCGAGCTTGATTGATTGTGTGCTTTCCGTCAATTCTGTTATTCGGGAAAATAATATAAGCCCCAATGGTAGAACCCGCATCAAAAAGCTCTTTTACCTCGGTTGGAATTTGTTCTGTAAGCCACCTCTTCCGTTTATGATTTTTATACGAGTGTGTTGTAGCATCGCTGCCCAAAAAAAATTCTCCAAGTTCCGACTCGTGATATAAATAAGCGCCATTTTTGTTATCACGTAATTCAAAAAGTTTACCGTTTGGCAATGGCTTATTCCATAATATCTTATGATATTTACGGAGTGTTGGACTGGTGCTGTCAGGGTCACCACCATTTGAATCGGAATGAAAATTAAAATTAGTGTCAATTATCATTTTCGTTTTATATATCAAATCGCTATTTCTCTGCACATTACTGCTTGCACATAACAGTTATTAGCCAACACCTATAGCCCGTGTTCTATGATATTAAAACACAAAATACAACACAAAAAAATGAAGAAACAAAATGTGCAGAGTTGTTTTTGTATTATATTGTAAGTGTTGGATATTAACAATAACCTTCAATATAAGAATCTAGAATATGAATCAGCTTCTTTAACTGTCCCGTTGCTTTTGCGTTATTTCCCCCTAATTTTACCCGGGCTAATCCTAGCATGAAATTTCTATAATCAGTATATCAACATCACGTCAAGATATATACATTGTGAGAAGTAACTTTATATATCAGCCTGTATTTCCAAGGGAATAGTTCCCGAATATTTTATGGTTCGAGCCACTTTGACATCCTTTTATCAAATTCTGCTTCTGAAAGTGTGTTATCTGTTTCAACATCATTTAAGCCACGATCAATTTTTTGCTGAACGTAAATATAATACTGGATATCTTCTAAACTTACATCATCAGTGAGTTGATCGAGAAGACGTCGCACTTCTTCCTTTGCTGGCAACATTACATTGTCTTGTTTTATTGGTTGAATATTTCTTGGCTTTATTTATCTTCAAGCACATAACCAAATGATCCTATAGCTTCTGTAAATATTTCACAACAGTAGTGTCCGGTTAAGCCCTAAAACAAGGGGCTTCGTCGTCTAACCTTTTGATATTATTGGTAGCAAAATTTTGTCCAAATTGAAATCGACACCCTTTGGAATTCATTGAAAACTATTGTTATTGCTGGGTTTGCAGCATTTAGGGCATGTTTTAACCGGACAGTAGTGATTTCACAAAATACTCTTGCCCAGAGCAGAAACAACGAGCTCTATGGCTATTTTCGCTGTTTGATTGTACTGATCAATGATCGGATTAATCTCAACAATGTCCATTGATTTGAGAGACTGTGAATCCGCTATGATCTCCATCAACATATGGGCTTCGCGGTAGGTCAACCCCCCGGAGACACGGGTACCAACACCAGGCGCCTCTTTTGGGTCAAGACTGTCCATGTCCAGGCTAACATGAATGCGAGGCAAATGGCTGAGATGTTTCAGGGCGTTACGAGCCACAGTGCTAATACCCTGCTCATCGATATCACGCATTGTGTAGATTGTTATTCCGCTTTTTTTGAGCTGAGTCCGTTCTTTTTCATCGAGGTGACGAATGCCGATCATCACAGTGTCTTCAGGCCTCAGCTTTGCGCCTGATCTACCGGTATTCACCAGTTTTGTATCGCCATATCCGTTTAATACTGCCAGAGACATGCCGTGTACGCTTCCGGTTTGCGAGGTTTCCGATGTATTAAAATCTCCATGTGCATCGATCCAGATCATACCCGATGGTGAACTGTGCGTGATCCCGCCGAATGTGCCGATTGAAATCGAATGATCCCCTCCGATAAAAAGAGGAAAACAACCGTCAGCTACTGCTTGTTTTCCCGCTTCGTAAACCTTCTCACATGCCCGGATAATAGCATGCAGGATTCTATTCTTTTTCAGTGTATCTCTTACAGGCACATCGATATTGCCTGCATCGTCTATCTGATAGCCCAATTCCAACAGGCGGGATGAAAGGCCTGCATAGCGAATCGCACTCGGGCCCATATCGACTCCGCGTTTCGATTGGCCCAAATCCATCGGTACCCCTATGATACGGATCACTTTACTCATTCTTTCCCCTTTTTGTCAGTATTCATCTTGAATATAGATCAAAATCGCAACTGTTTCGCCAGAAAATGATTTGGATAGGAGATGACTAAACCATTACTCAGAATCCAGTTTTCTCTTCAATGACCTTCTTCGTAACTTCTCAATAACTTCGGGAAACAGAATTATGCCGTAGCCCGCAGGGGAGTTTTAATGAGCGACATTGTGAATTTTGGGAAATATGTATTCAGGGTGTTCGGCGTTAAAAAATTCAAAATGTTTGAGGGAATAGCCCGAGTTTTTTGAATTTTAGCCGAGTACCCTGAATGCGCCCAAAATTCATAGAGAAGCGAATGAAAGCTCACCTGTGTGCTACGGCATGTTCCCGGACTTTTTAAGAAGTTACCCTTTTGCAAGGTTGTTCCACAGGTTTATCATAAAGTCCTGAACATTCGTCAAGATTGCAGTTGCCTGAGCAGAGCCGCGGTTTGCCAGCTTATCCGCACTAAATTCAGAGATGTCAACAATATAGAAATAAACAGGACGAACGAAATCGTCGGCTAAAACCTGATAACTCGGAGTCATATTGCCGAAAGCTATGGAGTGGAGCTGAGTCGCCAGTGTGATTACGGTTGTAGCCTTGCGGGCATGAACCCTCATGGCATTTTGCGCATCATAAACATCTGCGATTACCCCAGGAAGAGGACCGTCATCACGAATCGATCCTGCGAATACATACGGCACATTGCATTTCTCACACGCAAAGACGATTCCGTCTTTGATCCGAAGCTTCTTTATCACCGCTTGAATTGAACCTGCATGACGAGCCTCATTCAGTATGTCCAGATGATTGTAATGCCCCTGGGGTTGCAATACCTGGGTATAAATATCTTGCCCCAGACCTGTTCGAAAATGGGCAGCCTCCAGGTCGTGTGTTGCAAGTGCATTGCCGGCTAAAAGGGCATGGCAATAACCGTTTTCAATGAGCCCTTGCATTGCTTCGCGACTGTCTTTATCAAAGGCGACTGCAGGTCCAAGAACCCATATAATATGACCTTTTTTACGTTCATACCGCAAAAGATCATACAACTGATCATAGCTGCGGGAGAATGGTGTTTCCCTGGTACCGCGTGTGCGGAATGAGAATTTATCATCCGAATCTGAGTGAGTTTCATTGAAACCCGTTGCATATACGAGAATTCCCTCCTCCCCGTTTTCACTTCTGCCTACAACTACTGGGTCGCCTTTTTTTAATCTTCTCGCCTCAACTATATCTATGGTTTCTCCGTGCAAGACCATAACGCAGTCCATCCTGTTTTCACGTGCCAGGATCCACTTGCCATCTCCTAAGTGGATGTATTCCGGATGGTTCGATGTTCCATGAAAATTCTGAGGCGCAACCCCGTGTTTTGGAGCGGGTTTTATTGATACTGGCGGTGCATTGGATAACGATGGTGTGGTAAAATCAGGAGGGGTGTACTTTGGTAAGACAAAAGTCATAAGGATTACCTCCATATAACTCAGCTAATTTCACATGGAGAGAGCTGTGATCCGTTAAAAATCAGTACTGAAACGAACTGGGATACCATAGAAATGACGCACTATTAGTCTTTATGGGGTCTGACAATGACAATAGAATATCGATCGAGATCGATATATTTCCTCGCTGCCTCTAAGACATCATCTCTCGTTACCTGGGAAATCCTTTTGGGATATTCCAGGAAGTGCGAGTAACCCAGACCGTATCTTTCGCATAAAGCCATATTCGTTGCTTTAGTGGAGTTTGTCTGCAGACTGATATCAAAATTTCCTATAAGGTATCTCTTTGCCCGTTTAAATTCCTCTTCTGTTATCTTTTCATCTGTGACCCCTTTTAACTCCTTCTTTATATTCTCGAAAGCCATATCGACCTTTTCAGGGCTGGTTCCGATATAAACCCCAAAAGAACCGGGATCTATACCATCAATGGAAAATGATGTGACTGCATATGCGAGACTCAGTGTATCCCGCAGTTTTACGAAGAGTCTTCCTCCTTGCCCGGATAAGACAGTATTTAATATCTCAAGGGGATATCTATCAGGGCTGTAGATCGTAGTCCCTAAAAAACCAAGGATCAGGTGGGCCTGTTTCTTATCTCTTTCTACCTCTATATTTTTAATAGAATCAGGTGGATTTTCTTTTGCGATCGAGGGGAGGGTGAAGTCTCGATCGGCTCGTCCCTCAAAGAGTTGCCTTGTCTTCTCTATTGCATCATCCGTGTTGATATCACCGACTATACTCAGAACCGTATTCTTAGGAACCGCATATGACTCGTAATACTCTTTCAAGATATCCTGATTGATATTTGGTATTGATTCTGTTGTACCGAGTAAGCTCATGCCATAGGGATGAGTGTTAAAGAGTGTCTTTGAAAATATTTTGAATGTATAGGCTGTCATGTTATCCTCTTGCTGCTTAATTGAGGATAAGATATCCGTTTTTTTCTTTTCTAATTCATTTACATCGAATGTGGGGTTTAAAAAGATATCTGCAAAGAGTCTTAACCCGCTGTCAAAAAACTTGCTGAGTGTTTCGCAGGCTATACCGAAGCTGTTTCTCCCTGAACACCCGTTGATATATGCTGCAATTGAGTCAATCTTCTGTGCGATTTCAAAGGCACTCAGGCTTTTCGTGCCCTTGGTCAGCATCTCGGCCACGAAATTGTTGATTCCATTAAACTTCTTCTCTTCAAACCTCAGCCCCCCCATGCAGACCGATCTCATTGCAACCAGGGGAGTTGAATGGTCCTCTTTAATGAGGAGGGTTATCCCGTTTTCTATGACGATTCTTTCTATGTGATCAAGCCGTTTTACAGGAGGTTTTGTCTTATTGCGGCGTATTTTGGACTCTTCTTTTGATGCGATTTCTTTTATCGTATCTTTGTCAATAATATCCCCGTCTGCTTGGGACATGAGAAAGACGGCTGTCAGGTTTTTGGTGTTCAAATACTTCCTTGCCACCCTCTTTATGTCCTTGGTTTTCACCTTGAGTATTCTACGGATATAGTCCTTTTCAAAATCGATATCCTTAGCTATCACCTCAAATTGTCCGAGTTGTCTGGCCTGGCCCTGCATTGTCTCTTTGTCATATACGAACTCACTCTCAATGTTTAACTTGGCCCTTTCCAACTCTTCCTCGTGTATATCCTCATACCTCAGTCTGTATGTTTCTTCCAATATACTTGCAAATGCCTCTTCAGATTTCTCTTTATCCATTGTGCTGTTTATAACCAACAGGCCTGGCTCCTCAGGCATAAAGTTGTAAGAATGTATTGTATGGACTAACCCCTTTTTATCTTTCACATTATTGAATAGTCGTGAGGATTCACCATGACCCAGTATAAACGAAAGGATATCTATGGCACATGAATCTTTATGGCTGATGCCGGGGATATGGAATGCCATACTCGCATAGCTTTCAGTTACACTGTCAATCAAGACAGCCCTTCTTATCCCATTTTGAGACAATTCTCTCTCTCGATTACGACAGGCATTGTATTGTGAGCTGAAACCTTCAAATGCCTTTTCTATTTTCTCTATAGTAAGATCATTATCGAAATCTCCGACAGCGACAACGGTAATATTAGACGGGACATACCACCTTCTGTAAAAATCAAAAAGATCGTCCTGAGTAAACCCTTTTACCGTATCTTTGAAACCTATTATGGGGCGGCGGTAGGAATGTGATTCATAACTTGTGGAAAAGAGGGTCTGTGATAACCTTACCATGGGATGATCTTCGCCCCGTTTTATCTCTTCCATTATTACTTCTTTTTCCTTTTCTAATTCTGATGAGGAAAGGGAAGGGTACATTACAGCATCGGAAAGTGCATCAAGGGCCAGATCAAAGAATCTACTAGCGATCACTATATGGTAGACTGTCTGATCAAAGGAAGTGAATGCGTTTATCTCTCCACCCGATGATTCCACTTCATAGGCCATCTCTCCCGGCACTCTCTTCTTGGTCCCTTTAAAGAGCATATGCTCTACCACATGTGATATGCCCGCATTCTCATTTGTCTCATCGCCACTGCCTACATTTACCCAAACATTTATGGCTGCAACAGGAGCAGAATGGTTTTCCCTCAGGATGACTGTTATTCCATTTTCCAATGTATATCTTTTATAATCTTTCAAGTTCTATATCCTCATTATTCTTTCGGCATTTTCTCCATATATCTTGTCAATATCTTTTTGAGAAAGGCCGGAATTTTCTATCTGATCAAAATACCTCTTGTGGTCTATCAAAGGATAGTCAGTACCGAACAGGATCTTATCTGCACCAATGATGTTCACCGCAACAGAATACACCCTGGAGGTATATAAAAATATAGAGGCAGCAGTATCATAATATACCCTTTCACACGCTGTGGCTACCTCTGGCATCAATTCGTAAAATAAGAGCCCTCCACCCCAATGGGCAAGAATTATATCGATATCAGGATAGGAGAGGATAAAATTATAATAGCGACTCAGCTCTGTTTTTCCCTTTCCTATGTAATAATGGCCCACGGTTTCATTTGCATGGACCAGGATAGGGATATTGAGACTCTGTGATGCTTCAACAATGGGGCGTAAGACCTTTTCATCATCTATTGATACTCCATGAGCCTCTGTAACGATTTCACCGATACCTTTTGCGCCGAGCCCAACACACCGCTCGATCTCTTTGACTGCCTTATCTGTGTCTTTTAATTGGATGGAGGTAAAGCCTATGAGTCTGTCAGGATACCTCTTCACCAGGTCTAAAATATAGTCGTTTCCATCTCTGGTTAACCCATCATCTGACCATGCAAAACCGCATATCACGCTTTTATCCACGCCTGATCTGTCCATGCCCGCGATTAAATCCTCTGCCCCTATCATCTTCGCCTTCTTTGTTTCGCCAAGCATATTCGATCTTATCCCACCAAATAAGAGACGAAACAGGGGGTCTTTCTTCCTGTACGTATCGAGATTCTCCCGAACCTCTTTTGGAAATATATGGGTATGAACGTCTATTATCATATGCCTTCCCCACCCACTGTCTCATCATAACGCGCCAAAATAAAGAGCAAATCCGCAGTCCTATTCAAGTAAGCCAGAAGGCTATCATTGGACAAAAGGCCGTTCTCTTTTAACCGGACTGCCCTTCTCTCACCTCTCCTGACAATCGTCCTGGCCATATCCAAAACAGCAGCAACCAGGGTCCCGCCTGGGATGATAAAGCTGTCCGGCAGTCTTACCTGGCCTTCAAGCTCATCGATTAAACCCTCTAATTGAAGCACATCATCCTGTGTTATCTTTTTTTTCAGTTTTTCATAATTCTGTGGATCAGAGGCCAATTCCGCTCCGAGTACAAATAGAACCTCCTGGATGCCATGTATGATTTCCTTGATTTTTTGATTCTTGGAAAGGGCTTTGGCAAGGCCCAGTGTAGAATTGGCTTCATCAAGGGTTCCATAGGCCTCTGGTCGCGGATCTGCCTTTGATACCCTTTGACCATATAAAAGGCTGGTTTCTCCTCCATCTCCTCTTTTGTTAAATAGTTTCATAAGTTTTACTCGCTATTAAGAGTTATTAATTAAATATGGATTTGTTATCAAATCTATAACACTTGGACATAAATGTCCATCTTCATTTTAATAGGGTTTCTCTTATTGGAGAATACCCCTTATTTAACTTCGACCTTAGTGGCCTTTCCGTCCTCCATTCCTCTCTCAGTCCGTTCTATTCCCTCATCTATTAATGATTTAAGGGCCAACAGGATTTCTCTCCTTGCATTAAATAGGTGTTCTCTCATCTCACTCTCTTTGTACCATGAAAGAACCCCATTAAACGGACAGAAATTGCTAAAAGATTCT
The DNA here is from genome assembly GCA_034189035.1 of Thermodesulfobacteriota bacterium. Classification (GTDB taxonomy): domain Bacteria; phylum Desulfobacterota; class UBA8473; order UBA8473; family UBA8473; genus JAUXFK01. The sequence continues at coordinate 18 of JAXHVA010000123.1, read as the reverse complement.
TTAGCTCCCATCTCCTTC
>JAXHVA010000122.1:0-11040 GCA_034189035.1 Thermodesulfobacteriota bacterium | reverse complement strand
GATCGCTTCTAATTTAAATGTTGAATTATATTTCTTCCTCTTTTTACTCATGGATCACTCCTTTCCCTCTTTTATTTACTTGAGGCTCTTATGAGTGTCCACTAAAACGGGGTATGAATACAAACTCATGTACTGCTTTCGCTTCAAAAATTCCCTTGACATGCATATATGACTTGCCTATACTTTTTTAAAATAAAGTAAATAAATGAAAGGCGAAAGGGATTTCACTTACGCTATCCAGCGTTGTATCTGTTTTGAAGAGATCGTAGAGTTATATATGATCTTGACGATCCTAAAACAATCAGTATACGCTATGATCTCTTGACTCCCTTTGGTACGTTAGAAGCACTTTGAAAGGCACAGCTGCTCAGTTTTCATGAATCACAGCATCAACGAAACCTTAGTATCAGGCACCATGACGTTGGTGAACGCTTACTCAGGGTAAATCGGGAAACAGCATTCATGTTTTTTAAAGACGCCGTTTATGCTGAAGTATTTGAGCTTGAGTTTTGGGAAGTTAGAATTATAAAGCAAAGGTGTATAGCATTAAGAGTAAGGAGAAGGTGTACCTATGACATCTCTGTAGTAAACGATAACCGGCTCCCTCAATCCGTAAACCTGAGGAAGAAAAACATGGCTTTTTTAAATCGAATAGATTCTTATCAAAACAACCCACACTGGACAAAGGAGAGTTTGTGACCGAAGCTCACCTTCAGGATGATCTGGATGCGGCCCCCTTGGGGTATTGGACATGGCCGAGGCCCTGATTTAGCTCTATGTGTTGAGAGAGAGGATTTCATTATGATGTTGCCGAAAGATTTTTTTGACTTGGAGTATTTTGAACATACAGAAGTATTCATGGAAGATGCGCCTGTTTGGAGCACACTTGATCGTTTAAAGGAGTATCTTTCTTCCTTTTTTGTTAAACAGCTACCCCTATCGGAAATCAATGGGCAAATCGACTATCCTCTGGTGATCTATCAGGGAGAAGTGAGAAGGGATCTTGAGATAAAACCATCGGGTTCCAAGGGATCAGTCCAGGCCTATATGAATGGAGAACCTTTACAGGGTGCTTCCATTATTTTGCCCGGAGCCTACCTCTTCGATGACAAAATACAAATCGGATCCGGAACGGTTGTTGAGCCCGGTGCCTTGATCAAGGGGCCCGTTGTTATCGGTAATAACACGGAAGTTCGTCAAGGTGCATATATACGGGGAAACTGTCTCATCGGAAACGGGTGCGTCGTGGGACACACGACGGAAATCAAGGGTTCAATACTGTTGGATGGTGCAAAGGCAGGCCATTTTGCCTACATTGGGGACAGTATCCTTGGGAATGATGTGAACTTAGGAGCAGGTACGAAACTGGCAAACCTTAAGATGATCAGCGGGACGATCTTTGTGAGATCAGGAAAACAACGGTACAATACTGAAAGACATAAACTTGGTGCTATTATGGGAGACCGAACGGAAACAGGATGCAATTCCGTAACCTCCCCTGGAACATTATTGGGCAGACGCAGTATTATTTATCCATGCGTAACTGTTCCAGGAGGGCACTATTTGGACAAGACCATTGTAAAGCCATCAAAGGCTTCGCTGATGATCTCAGGCAACCGATGAAGAAGTATTACCTTATCTTCAATTCGGGGAGTAAACTCCTTGCACCTATCAACCTCTGCACATAAGGAGCACCCTGGGCAAAGACCCATGTCCTTGCATCCCTGTATATGCGCTCCACAGGATGGCGCTTTGTGCAGCCAAACCCCCCATGAACCTCCACAGCCAGATTCGAGGCCTTAAGGAGGACCTGAGAAGCAAATGCCTTAGCCGATGCTGTCTCAGCAGTATGCCTTGCTTTTTTGTCTGCCAGCACTGCGGCCTTATATATAAGGAGACGCGCGGCCTCGATCTCTGTAGCAACATCACCCAGGGAGAAACTGACCAGTTGATACTCGCCAATGGGATGACCAAAGGCCTGTCTGGTCTTCGCATACTTGACAGCCTCTTCCAAGGCCGCCCTTGTCAGCCCCAGAAAACCGGCAGCAAGTGTTGTCCTGGTCTCATCGAGGCTGGTCAGGGCATACTTTAACCCTTTTCCCTCCTCTCCAAGGAGTTGCTCCTTTGGAAGAACACAATTTTTAAGTAGTACCTCTTCATCTTGATGCCCCCTGCAGCCCATTGTCGGCACCTTTTCAATCACTGAGAAACCCGGCGTTCCCTTCTCTATAATAAAGGCACTGACTCCTCTTGCCCCTTTTGTGGGATCGGTCTTGGCCATAACCACATTCCAATCCGCAGCATGCGCAAAGCTCATGTACCGTTTCCTGCCATTAAGGACGTAATTTCCATTCTTCAATTCAGCAATGGTCTTAAGCGCGCTGGCGTCGGAACCCACACTTGGTTCAGTCAGGCCAAATGCCCCGAATGCTTCTCCTCGCGCCACTGGGGCGACGTATTTTTTCTTCTGCTCTTCACTCCCACCAGCGAGTATTGCACCTGGTGACAGGCCAGGCGCCTCCATAAGCATTCCGGCAATGGCTGCCTGGGAAGCACAGGTGATCTCCTCAGCGGCTATGCAGATATCCAATATGGGCCATTCTGTCCCATCATATTCTTTGGGGATATACATGGCCAGGTACCTATACGGCGGACTCGCCATTTTCTTCAACAATTCCCAAGGCATTTCGTCTTTTTCATCCACCTCAGCGACGCTGGGGGCAATCTCCCTCCTACCGAATTCACCTGCCTGTCGCTTAATCTCTTCCTGCTCCGGGGTCAGATCGAAACAGATTGCCATTTTTCTCCTCCTTTCCTTGATAGTCTGGAGTCTATCTTCTCCTTGTGTCTATTGTCAATACGGATCTGCTTTTTCCACAAAAGAATATATAAGTATTGCTATTGTGTCAAGATATACAGCACTATTTCAGCCAGTGATTTCTCTGCACTTTGAAAAAATAAAAGCGTTTTATTTCAACATGCTGGGTAGATTTTGATCTTTTTATGTATACTGAATTTATCTGTGTTACCCAGGGCAATTCCCAAGTGAAATTCAGGGAAAATACCTCAATACAAAGTCAGTGGGAAATGAGGGTCGAACATTTCAGAACTCCCCCTCCGGGCTCAATCGGTTGAAATCGCGGATCGGGTTTCATGAGGGTTCTCTTCAAGGAGCTTTCTGGGCTTTCATTTTTTTTTGTGCAAAGAATGCATAAATCGGCGGCCAATACCTCTGCTTGTATACTGTTGATAAGTTGTTGTGGCCAGCGCCTTCAATCTGGACGAATTGTTTTTCTGTCTTTGCCTCGTTATACATCCTTTTTCCCATTTCAAATGGGACGACCTTGTCTTGTGTGCCATGAATGATCAACAGCGGGCATGACACATTGACGATCTTTTTTATATTATTGAACGAATTCCCTGCTAAAAATGCAACAAGGCCAAGCCCTGTTGCATGAGCGTGGTCTTTTCCACTTGTCAGTGGTGTGACGAGAATCAGCCCGCCGATATCTAAATTCTGAGAGGTATTGATCGCAACTGTCGTTCCAATAGAACGCCCGAAGAGAAAAACATTGTGGAGTGAAAAACCGAGTCTCTGAGTCGCATAGTTGAGGCTGGCTTTCCCATCAATGTATATCCCTTCTTCGCTTGGTTTTCCCTGACTCTTTCCATAGCCACGGTAGCTGACCCCAAGTACATTGACCCCAAAGGTGCTCAATCGGAGTAAGTCGGGCAAACGATGACCAATATTTCCTGCATTCCCATGAAAGTAGAGGATGATCTTGTCTGATGATCTGTGAGGGATAAAGTAACTGTGGATCGTGATCCAATCCTCGGTTTCAATGAAGATCTCCTGCACATTCTCCGGAAGCTGTTCCGTTGAAAGGATATCCGTGTTGTCCGGGAAAAATGCCATCCTGTTCACAGCCTGCTTGCACCCATACACTGCCACAATGCAAAGAAAGACACCTGTTATTCCTGTGAAACGCTTCATCTTTATCCTCTTCCACATACCTCGAATGGTCGAAAAGACGGTAGTCCAGATCAGGTTTGTCGGATTTGCCTTTCCCGATGAGGTCGAGGGCAAGGCATCTCCCATGAGGGACCAGGTAAGGGATGATATTACTCTAGATATAACCTTTGCACACTCCTCAAACAACGTTACACCCTGGAAAGGAGCCATGCCCTGAAAAAGGGATTTATAAATTTATATTCTCCTGCCTTTTTAAACAAAATGTTAAGATTCGTCATCCGGTTAGCGGCTTTTCTCACAGACGATGGGTTGTTAAAGCCCGCAGCTTTCAAAAATGCATTAGAATAAACATTCTTCCCCCCCTCCAATGTAATAGCTCGAAGGACCTTTTGCTGATTGTGAGTCAGGAGGCTCACATAGTTCTCATAGGATTTCTGCTCTCTCGAAAATATTAAATCGAGTCCGTTTATGATATGTTCTTTTCCGATTTCTTCTCCTTTTGTTGAGACATTCCACAGTGCTTCACAGAGCTGCTGAATATCTCCGGAGATATCATCAGCGATCTGAAATATATTCGCGAGTATTTCATCACTGACCCTTCTTTTCCCCCCGGCAAACCTGTCTGACAAGAATTCTGCAAACTCCTCATAAGGGATTGGGTCTATGGTGATTGGAACAGCCGATTTAAAAAAAGGGGATTCATGGTGTGTAAAGATTTCATCCATCTTATGGCGGATGCTCCCGATAAAAATGTAAGGGATATCTGTTTGAAACTGTATTTTGCTTCTAAGAAGCGCCATTGCTTCCTGAGCTTCCTTGAGATTGAGGATATCCTGAAATTCATCCAGGATTATAACAAGCCTCTTTCTTTCATGCAATGATTCTATAATGGTCAAGACCTCCGGGATGGAAGCGGCCTTCAGTTCAAGAGATGCGTCGAAGGTTACTGTTGGCATGGAAGTAATGGGATCAATTGAAAATGACGGTCTGAGACTGGACATAGCTTTTATTATCCGCTCCAGCATCCCGGACTTTTGTTCAAGCATGACGCAGGAACGGAGGATTCTTCGGCAGAGGGCATCGATTGATTTGATGCCTAACAGGTCGATGTATAAGAGCCTCGGCCCCTTCATTCGCTGAACCGCTTCACAGGCTGCCGAGGTTTTTCCGACTCTTCTCTCACCAGAAAGCACAATGTTTTGTGATGAACCGATAGAGTTCGTAAGCTGTTTCAATAATACTTTACGCCCGCAAAAATCACGTCCGGATACAACCGTTCCATATTTAAAAGGGTTCATTACAATCAGGCCTCCAATAATATTTTACCATAGTGTATTATTATTAACAGTATAATACACTATGGTAAAACTGTCAACACAAAGTGATAGATAAAATATGGAATGTTCTCAAGATGTGTCCTGTTTGGGTCAATCAGCTTTTCTCTCGCGGTCGTTCATTATTGTGATCTCTTCAGAATTAAGGCCGTAGGGTTTATAAAACAAGACTATTGATCTAAGCCTCCAAGTAAGCTACTCCAGGGCTGTCGGGGTCAGCGTTTTTCCCACTGGAACAAATGCCTGCAAATAGCAGGATAGGTCTGCTCAAACAGGCATACGGCATTGGATTTGTTTTTTTGCTTTTGACCAGTGCCACTGTCAAACTGGCTAGCGGCTTTGAATCGTCTTATAGGGAGTAGTATAATGTAAACATCTCCATCTTGTTCGAAGCATGTTTCTGTTGGAGACTTCTTTTAAAAGGGTGGCAACATATTGTAGGCGCCATTTAAATTCCGTCCGTATTTACTTTATAACTATCGCCAACTTCATAACTTGTTCATCTGAGTCCCCGACCAACAACCTGCTCACAGAGAAGCTGGCTGGAAAATGCCCGCAGTCCCATAATGTGAGTGACTGTTTTAGCGTCCCATCCTTCATCATACGGAAATAACATTTTGTACCTGCTTGCCTGGTTGACCTATTTTTCCAACTGTATCAACCTTTTGTCGCAGGAGTTCGGCTTGCTGCTTTTTGGTCAGTTTCATCTCATCCGATTCGTCAGAAGTAAAATCTATCGTTGTTTCTTCATCGGAACTTTCAGCCTCTTTCAAAACCTTGCTGTCTATATGGAGCGTCTTTTCCGGCTGGCACAGCTCTTCAATCAAAATCTGTTTGTGATCAAAGCTGTACCTGACTCTCGCTGCTGTTTCCGTGCGGTTAGCAACGGTTACCATCACAGGGGAGGGGGTTGTCCTTCCAGCTCCCAATTTTGCTTTGTATCAAGCCAGTCTTTTCCAAGAAGATAATATGCATTGGCGGTAAAGACTCTGTCTCCTCTGCCTTGCGGTTGATATCATCCTTAACATCCGGGTCCATGTAAATATGATAAAGACGGGATTTCAATTCCCGGGTTTTTTTGCTGTCATCACGGATAACAACCCTCGGTGTCTTGACCAGCCCGGATTCAATGGAATCGTTCAGGCCGAAATCACTGACAATCCATCCAAACAGCGATTCTTCTTCCGCCTTTTTGCCGGACGGAGCAAAAGGTGTTGCTGAAAGATCAAAACAGCGCAGAATCCTACGGCTTTTGTGCAGCCTGTCCAATCCCCCGATCCAGACAGTTGCTTCTTGCGCGCTGTCCTTCATATCCCGCTGACGAAGATATTTCCCTCTGGCCTCCACGTTGATCCGCCAGGCGTGATGCGCTTCATCGTTAATTAACAATCAGATTACGGCTGTTTGCCATATCGCCCAGAACCAGACGGGTATAGGCTTCATCGCTCAACGTGCCGCGCTTATCCACGCTCTTTTTCTTTTGTACCTGCTCCTTGCTTTCCCAGGACAACTTATGCCAGTTGATCACCTTGACGCGTCCCAGCCGCAATCGTTCCATCAAACCCTGTGGGAGAATATTGAATTCCTCATAGTAATTTTCGTCATTGTTGGGGTTTAATACCGATAGTCGGCTCTTTACGGTCAGCCCCGGCGCCACAACAAGGATGTCTTTGGCAAACCGCGAATCCTGTCGGTGCGTTATTTTATTCAGTACCTGCCAGGCAATCAGCATGGCCATGATGACCGTTTTGCCCTTGCCTGTGGCCATCTTGCAGCACCAGCGCGCAAACTCTCCGCCGTCCCCAGGAATCTCGATACCGGTCTTTTCCGCTTGAGGAGCCTCTGTCAACCAGATCAGGGTTTCTATAGCTTCCATTTGACAGAAGAAAAATCGCCTTATTTCCCGTTCCACCAGGTCCTGCCAGTGATGAAGCAGTCGGCGGGTGATACCGGTAACACCGGGATAATCGTTTTCACGCCAGGACTTTACCCGGGGGCGAATTTTATTGACCAGTTCAATAGACACAAAGACACCAGGGTCATCAAACCCCTTGCTATCCATCGTGGTGACAACATATCCGGCTGGTCTTTGCGGAATTCCATGGATATTTTTGAGGCTGCTTCGCCGATAACTTTTATGCATCGAATAACAGCCCGAACGGTTTTACCCTCTGTGACAAACTTATCAAACGTAATATCTTCTATGTAATGGCAGGCTTCACCTGCTTCATCGAGAATATGCTGCACGCGGATTCTATCTTCAGATTGCATATTCCACCCTCGCTTTTTCTAAGACATCATCTCTAAAATACCGGCTGAGTTCAGCTGGCGTGCGCAGATCGGCTTTTCTTCCGAACATCTCCGTCAGCTCTATTTCCATTCCGGCAATGTCCAGCAAACCCGGCATATGGTCTTTATCAAACTCCACAAGAATATCAATATCACTGTCCGGCTTTAATTCATCATGCAGAGCAGAACCGAAAAGAGACATTTTGATTATATGATTTCTCCGGCAGAATGTTTTCAGATCCGCTTTGGAAATATAATCCGTGAGTTTGATTTTAGGGTTGTAATAATCAAACCCTAGCACCTCCACCTGATATTTTCCTTTAATGACTATTGAATTAACTCCGAACAAAAGAAGTTTCATGTTAATTATTAAAGGGATAGCATTATTAGGAATTTATTGAGCGCTCTCGTCTTTTACTTTTTAAAATTGAGACGTCAGCCATAATGTTTTCGGAGCGAAATCAATAGCCATTTTTTCCTTTATCCTCTCCTTTGACAATGGTCTTTATTTCAACATCCGGCTGGCCAATAAGCCAGAAGCTGTTATTGCCGGAGCGTTTTTTCTTCAAATCATCGGTAAAGAGGTCAGCGTTCATCTGCACCTTCAAAAGCTGCATTCCCGCAATTTCGGGTTTCAGTTCGTCAATATCCTTGGCCGCTTCGTCATCAAACTGGAATACGCAAAAAAGGAGGATATCCGCTTTAAACGGTCTTGCTTCCTGCCAGGCGTTTTCCACCATGCGCTGTTCCAGCGGGGCATGTTCAGGGCAAAATACCATAAATACCTTTTGTGGTTTGTCTTCCCTGGTTTCTGCCTCGCATTGAATTCAGCGGTTTCCGCTCATGGGCTCTACCCGGGTAAATTCCAGTTTGTCACCGCCTTTGGCGCGAACACCTGACTTTAAGAGTTCATCCCGCCACTCTGCCTGACGCAGAGTTTCGCCGGATCGGGCCACGCTCTCACCTGACCCCTGGTCTTCCTTTTCTATCTCTTCCAGAGATCTTGCACGAAGCGAAGGCACAGCCTCAACCGTGAACGGCCCGATGATACGGGTCTTCTTGTTGTCAACCTTGGGCTTGTTATAGAGCGTTTCCTCTTTGGGCGGTTCATTGTTGGCAATCGATTTGAGCGTGATGTGCGGCACAGTCTTATATACAAACCCGCTGCCCACAACCTCATGCGGGTGGGCAAGCTGGTAATAATCAAAATTGATGGTCATCAGCCGCTGCTTGGCAAGGGTGAGCGCAACGCGGGATGTGTCGCAGGTGATCCAGCGTCGGCCCCATTGTTCGGCAACATATGCGGTTGTGCCTGATCCGCAGGTCGGGTCGAAGACCAGGTCGCTGGAGTCTGTGGTCATGAGGATACAGCGTTGTATCACTTTTACATTAGTTTGAACTACCTAAAGTTTTTCCTCGCCAAAGCTTGAACGCCTTGTATCTACCCAGTTATTTGTAATTTCAGAAATGGAATAATCATCTAAATAGTGAACAAACCGTAACTTGTTACCGGACTTCTTAATACGTCTCAATTTAGCCAGATTATTCATTCCATCAATAGTTGTCTTCCAATGCTGGCCAGATCGTGGTTCAAACCATTCTCCATCAAATTCAAATTTCTCACCCCCAGTTTTGCTTTCTCCACTAGAAATAAGTGATGTTAACTCAAAAATTCGGCTACCTTTGGGGAGCAAGGAAGGATTAGTTTTTTCTTTTTCATCGAGTCTACGTTGTAAGCCATCTGGAAATTCAACATAATCATAACCTATGGCACCTATCTGTCCGGGTGTTTTTGTAAAAAATAGCGCTCTTCTTTTGATAATCTTTACGTCCCTTGCATACCAGATTATAAAGTCAAATGTTTTCTGAATAACTTCAGAAGTCTTAAATGACGTTTTTTCAAAAGTTATTAATACTTACAAAATTCCCCTCCTCAAAAACCTCATCCATCAAGCATCTTACCCGATGCACATTCTCATCACTTATTTGCACGAACACGCTACCTGATTCGGTGAGAAGCTCCCTTGCCAAAAGCAGTCGGTCTCGCAGGTAGGTCAGATAAGAATGAATCCCCAGCTCCCATGTGTCCCGGAAGGCTTTGATCATCTGCGGTTCGGCGGTCAGGTCTTCGTCTTTGCGGTCTGTTACATCCCGCTTGTTCACAAAAGGTTGGAAATTTGAGCCGTACTTGATGCCGTAAGGAGGATCGATATAGATCATCTGCACCTTGCCGGCCATGCCCTCTTTTTCTAGAAGCGAATTCATCACCAGCAGAGAATCGCCTGCAATCAGCCGGTTGCTACAGCCTTCCTTATGCCTGTAAAATTCAATGGCGGCCTCCCGCAGTGGCTTTTTTTCAGTTTCGAAAAGCGACATCTGAACCGCTCCGGTCTCTTCTTTTTGCACTGTGTTAATTATCGTTTCCGGGTCAATGCGTTCATGCACATGGAGGCTGACGGTCGGTACTTCAAAGGAGGTATACTCGCCTTACCTGCCCATACAAGCTGAGGATCAAAATGCGGGTCATATTCGTATGTTTTTTTGGTGTCCTTGTATGGTTCCGTGTCTTCGGACACCAAACCAACCGGCGGATTGTTGAGCCTTTCCTTATCCGCATGATCGTATTGTTTGATATCTTTCTTCACTTTCTTTTTTTTTGCCATATTTCACATTTGTTTTTGTGACGGGAACCACCAGGATTTCCCGGAACCCTCAGTATGGGTGATCGGGTGCACCCAGTCGTTGAGTCTGCAAAATAAGTCCCTTTTTAAGAAGGTCTCAAAAAATGAGTTGTTATAAATCCGGCATTTACAATATCATTTTTTTGCAAATAAGGGTTTTCAATAAACTCAATGGTGTGGAAGAAGAGCGTCCGGCAACAACAAATATATATATATACGTTAGCAAATAAGTACAGAAAATTGCAACTGAAAGCCTACATTTTAGTGAAATCGTATTATCGTATTATTATATCCCAAATTTTAATCAAATAAGCCAAGTCTTCAGCTGACTATTTAAATAGATATGTTTTCAGAATAGGGTCATCTCCCCTATTCATCCTCCTTGGGCTCAAAAAGGCTCATCTGGGTATAATCTTTGTTGTTTTGGTTTTTCTTGTTGGCAAGCTCTTCTTCAGTCTGAATTGTACCATCCCCAAGGATTTGCTGTGCGTGTATTCCCTGAAACACTATTAGGACATCGACCATTTTTAAAAATCTCAGTCCCTACTTTTCCCGAATCATTTTAGCCACCGACAACAATCTCTATTCACATTCTTAAAGTCTTCCCAGGTTAGCCAGCCTAATCGACTGGATATATTCTGCCAATAAAAATAGGTTTGAACCTCACAGTTTGTTATAATGAGTTTGCTCATAACACATTATTATCAAAAGGAGATTCAAGCCATGGCCCATTGTAACACACTATTTCATTCTATGCTTAAGT
>JAXHVA010000121.1:0-11503 GCA_034189035.1 Thermodesulfobacteriota bacterium | reverse complement strand
ACTTAACCTTTTTAGAAGATCTTCCTTGGAGGAGTTATTTAAGCCACCTCCGAAAAACATTAATAATGGCAATATTAACAGTCAGTTAATCATAGATTTCAGCTAACCGGACAGAATTGAGAGGAGCCCTTAAAAAAGATCAATACTGTTGCAAAAAAACATCACTTTTAATAAACCTGTGTTCTATAGTATACAGCGATGTTTATTAAGAAAATTCACCAGGGCTTTTTTCTCTTGCGCATGTATTCTTTTTTACTGCCTATCCGTTTGTTATTATTAAGTTAATTTTATCATTGTTGCCAAAAAAACGATATTAATATAATTTGGTACATAAATTGCTAATCTTGACACTTAACGTTACAAAATATACTAGAGGATATTAACTATGTATCAAAGAACGATTAAAAGGCCTATTCGCTTTATGGGTATAGGACTCCATTTGGGGGAAAAGGTAAACGTTACAATTCGATCTGCCCCAGTCGACAGTGGAATCGTCTTCATCCGAACAGATCTTGAAAGACCAGTGAAGATCAAAGCCGATTTTTCAAATGTCATCGACACACAATTCGCTACAACACTCGGTAGCAATGGTGTTAAGATATGGACTGTAGAGCATTTGATGGCAGCCTTTATGGGGCTTGGAATTGATAACGCAATTATTGAGGTAGATTCCTCAGAGATCCCCATAATGGACGGCAGTGCTTCTCCTTTTGTCTATCTTTTAAGAAGTGCTGGAATTGAAATTCAAAATAAGTCTAAAAAATTCTTTGTAATAAAAAGACCGATTAGTGTTATAAATGGAGATAAAAAAGCTACCCTTACCCCTTACAAAGGTCTAAAAATAACTTGCTCGGTTGATTATAATCATCCTTTGATAACGAATCAGTCATATGGAATGCAATTCTCAAATGGGACTTTTGAAAAAGAGATTTGCAGGGCAAGAACCTTTGGTTTTTTTAAGGATATAGATGCGTTATGGGACAGTGGCCTGGCAAAGGGGGGTTCGCTGGACAATGTTGTAATCCTTGGAGATTCCAATGTTATGAACGAAAGCGGACTGAGATTCCCAGATGAATTTGTTCGCCACAAGATACTTGACTCCATTGGCGATTTGAGTCTGCTTGGAGCCCCAGTTATCGGCCATTTAATCGCTTATAAATCCGGACATCAACTGAATCACGAGTTGACGGAAAAGGTCTTTTCGAATCAGAATAATTGGGGGGTTATAGAGAGTTTTGATGAGGAATTTAAAAAATATAATATTCCTTCTTTTGGAATATTAAGCGATCAGCCTGTTTAACTCCTTCCATTTATCACTTCGATATTATTAGCGTGTTTCCTTCCTTAAATGGGTCTTTTTTCAAAACAATAGATTGAGATGCTTCACATATCACTTGACACTGAAATCAGACAATGATAGAGATGTCTTGTATGTGAAAAAAATAAATAGAAATAGAAGCAATAATTTGCAACAAGATGATTTTCTTTAGGGACCTTCTTAGCGAGTCACCATCCAGAGATTGGGCGGGCCATTTATAAATGACATTAGCCAGCGGAATATAGTTAAATAAGGTCCGGTGAGTGAGCTTAGATAGATAAAAAAATTGAAACGCTTAGAGAACCCTTTCAGGACTTTTGCAATTATACTTATACAATTAAAGGAGGTATATATAATGGACTGGGGACTAAAAAATCGAATTTCACGACTTATCCAACCGAACGGCCGCTGTTTATTTTTGCCAATAGACCATGGATATTTTCAAGGGCCAACTCGAAAATTAGAAAAGCCAGCAGAAACGATTAAGCCTCTCCTCCCTTATTGTGATGCTCTATTTGTAACCAGGGGTGTGTTGCGTTCATCGATAGACCCTACAAATGCAAAACCGATCATTCTCAGAGTCTCTGGAGGCACCAGTATGGTCGGGAAAGATCTGGCCAATGAAGGGATAACGACCTCTATGAAAGATGCTGTCCGACTCAATGTAGATGCTGTTGGCATTTCTATCTTTGTAGGAAGCGATTATGAACATGAATCGCTGCTGAATCTGGCAAAGCTTGTAGATCAAGCGAATGAATACGATATTCCAGTAATGGCCGTTACTGCCGTTGGAAAAGAGTTAGAGAAAAGAGATGCCCGCTATCTTGCCCTTTGCTGTCGAATAGCTGCTGAATTAGGCGCCCATGTTGTTAAAACTTACTGGTGTGAAGGATTTGAAAAGGTTACGAATGGTTGCCCGGTTCCTGTCGTCATGGCCGGCGGACCTAAGGTAAATTCAGAAAGAGAGGTGTTCGAGTTTGTTCACGATGGAATCGAAAAAGGGGCTATCGGAGTAAACCTCGGAAGGAACACCTGGCAACACGAGTACCCTGTAGCAATGATAAAGGCCTTGCGCTCCATCATCCATGAAAAAGCCAGTATTGAGGACGCTTGTGACGTATTCAAGACCGTTAAGGATGAAACGGCCAAATAATGTAAGTTTTGTTTGCTCTTACAGATTAACCCTCTTATGAGAAGATATTATGCGTGTTGCAATGTGGTACAATAATAATGATGTCAGGGTCGAAGAAGTACCGACCCCTGAGATCGGCCCAGGAGAGATCTTGATTCGTGTTCAGGCGAGTGGTATCTGCGGCAGCGATGTTATGGAGTGGTATCGAATCCATAAGGCCCCCTTGGTTCTTGGGCACGAAGTTGCTGGCGAAGTTGTCTCTATTGGAAAAGGGGTACAGAAATACAAAACAGGCGACCGTGTGACTGTAGCCCATCACGTCCCGTGCAATACCTGCCATTATTGCCTCAATGGCCACCATAGTGTTTGTGACACTCTGCGCCAGACTAACTTCTATCCTGGTGGTTTTAGTGAATATATACGTGTGCCCTCTATCAACGTGGACCGTGGAGTATTTCTTCTGCCTGATGAGGTGTCTTTTGAGGAGGGTGCTTTTACCGAGCCTTTGGCCTGCGTGGTGCGTGGGCAAAGGCTAGCACGTATACAGCCTGGCCAAAGCATATTCGTTGTGGGGAGTGGTATGACTGGCCTGCTCCACATCGCACTAGCTCGAACCCTTGGGGCAGGTCGTGTAATCGCAATGGATACCATCCCCTATCGTCTGGAAGCAGCTCAGCAGTTTGGTGCCGATACTGTAATCTCTTCCGATGACGATGTGCCTGCTCGTGTACGAGAGGTTAATAATGGTAGGCTGGCTGATCAGGTAATGTTATGCCGAGGGGCATGGCTGACACAGGCATTGCAATCTGTGGAGCGTGGTGGAACGGTCCTTGTATTTGCAGCTACCAGGGAAAACGTTACGATCCCTTTGCCGGTAAATGAGCTCTTCTGGCGTAATGAGATAACTCTCACCAGCGCCTATGCTGCACCTCCCATCGACTCAGCGAAAGCACTCGAGTTGATCCGTTCTCGTCGAGTATTGGTTAATGAGATGATTACCCATCGATTGAGTTTGAAAGAGACTGGTCTGGGGTTTCAACTTGTTTCCAAACCAACAGAATCGATCAAGGTCATCATCGAACCGAACAAATAAATCCTTCGTCTCCTTTTACGCTGGGAGAAAATTAACTCATTTCTTAGTAACAGTTTAGCCAAACAAAGATATAAGTAGTCTTTTACGAGTATTTTTGAGTTATTTTAAAGGTTCAAATAATATTTTTTATCCCTCTTATCGCCTGTCTGATCCTGTGCTCGTTTTCTACCAATGCAAACCGAATATGGTCATCTCCATATTCTCCGAAACCCACTCCAGGAGACACTGCAACTTTCCCCTCCTTTAGCAAGAGTTTTGAAAATCCCAGTGACCTCATATCTCTATAGCTTTCAGGAATCTTGGCCCACACAAACATTGTGGCTTTCGGTTTCTCTATGTTCCACCCAATTCTGCAAAGACCATCCACCAAAACATCCCTTCGATTTTTGTACATTTCGTTTATTTGCAAAACGAAATCATTGCAATCATTCATCGCAATAATCGAAGCAATCTGGATAGGTTGAAATATGCCATAGTCAAGATAGCTCTTGATCCTGGCCAAGGCACCGATCATTTTTTTATTGCCTACAGCAAACCCCACACGCCACCCCGGCATATTGTAACTCTTTGAAAGAGAAAAGAATTCAACGCCGAGGTCTTTGGCCCCGGGTATCTCCAAGAAACTCGGGGCCTTATATCCATCAAAGACAACATCAGCATAGGCTAAGTCATGAATAACCATAATATCGTGATCTTTGGCAAATTCTACTATTTTTTTAAAGAAGTCTAGATTTACAACTTCGGTTGTTGGGTTGTGGGGAAAAGAGATAATCAGCATTTTGGGTTGGGGCCACGTCTGTTTTGTGGCGACGAGCAAATCTTCAAAAAAATCCCTTTCTTTGCTAAGGGGTATACTCCGAAGGTCACCACCAGCTATCACCACTGAATAAGCATGAATAGGATATGTGGGGTTTGGAACAAAGACTACATCTCCTGGTCCGACTGTAGCAAGTACCATATGTGAAACGCCCTCTTTTGCCCCTATTGTCACGATTGCTTCAGTATCTGGGTCTAATTCGATATTATATCTGCTCCTATACCAGTCGGTGATAGCCAACCTCAATTTGTATATCCCTTTGGAAGCTGAATATCGGTGGTTCTTTGGATTGGAAATAGCTTCAATCAGTTTGTCTATAATCGGTTTTGGCGTTCCCTGATCAGGATTTCCCATCCCTAAATCAATGATATCCTCATTCTTTCTCCTCGCCTCTAACTTCAAATCATCGACTATTTTAAAGATGTACGGAGGTAATCTCTTAATTCTTCTAAATTCATCCATTCATATTTCCTGTATCGATACTTTTTTATTAAAAATATAAAATATAACTATTCAACCTGTGTGTATTAATACAACCTTTCTGTCTTGTTCACCTTATATTTCCTTTATGATATCATCGATCTTATATAGTACTGTCTTGATATTTGGAAAGGCATCTATATCTTTTTGGTTCCTCGGGTTAGATGTAACCGTCTCCTCATCGATCAATAAGATTCCAAAAACATTATCCGGATCTATCTCATATATCTCAGCTACCCTCTTTTGCCATATATTCGGATGTCTTACAGCATTAAGGGGTTTCTCTTTGAAGGCAACCTTAATAACATAGTGTTTACCCTCGTTGTCTTCACAGTAAAAATCTATCTTCTGTCGACCTGGCTGTACATCTATCCAATGTTCATTTTTTAATGTATCTTTTTTTATATTAACTCCTGATAATTTCGCCAAAAGTTCCGGTTTCTTCGTTAAAATGTCCCTAACATCATTTCCATGAATACTAGTTGCATCTACCATAGTCTTTACCTCCTCTTTGTTTTTTTATTAAAATTAACCTATTTACTCTCTTTCTTTTTTAACCTCCCTTTTACTATGATACTCTTAGTCTATTTTAATGGTTAATGAGTTTTTTCAGCAAAGGAATCTATAACAGTAGGAGCTGTCACTAGTCTTCTTAATATGCTTATTTGATTGTTACAAAGATATATTGGGTAAAATTTAGATTGCCGCTTCAATCTGCTGATAGTTTTCTATTTCTTAGCACTAAATGATACAGATCTTCTTTGATAGTAATCTATTAAACGTCCTATTGTCTTAGCGGCTCTACTGAAGGTAGAAAAGACCGGAATTTGAGCATCTATAAGACGTGTTCTTTGTTCAGCAATGAATTCCCATCGCCAGTTGCCAAAATGATTGATGCATAGATCAGCAGTACGCAAGATTACTGCCAGTGGTTTTGTTCTACTCCTTTGAATATCAATACAGTCATCAACCTCCTCTTTGATCGTATGGATCCATATCTCCTTTTCGAAAGGTGCATCATCAGTTACATTTGCTATGAGAAGATCGAAGCCTGCCTCTTTTGACATCATTTTGAGTAAATCGCCAGTAGAAAACCGGCTTCCTTCCATCATCGATCTGTCACCTGGGTTCCCTATCCAGTCCCATATGTCAGGTGCCACTTCTCTTATTTTATTTTTTATACGATCAGGTAAAGGTATAACATTGAAACCCGCTTCTTCCCATTCATCTGCAGAAAGAACGGTTCTCCCTCCGCCTCCCCCTGCTATCCCAACATGGGTTTTATAGATCTCTGGGAAGAAAGAAAAAGAGACGGCCAGATCAATCAAATCGTCCATCGATTCAGCGAGTATAGCGCCTGACTGTTTTAAGGCAATTTCCCAAATATCGATTGAACCAGCTATCGAAGCAGTATGAGAGGCAGCCGACCGCATGCCGGCATTACTCCTACCCCCTTTGATAATGATAACCGGCTTTATTAATGCGACACTCTTAAGCGTATTGAGGAAAGTCCTTCCGTCTTTTACTCCTTCTATATAACCCACTATGACTTTAGTCTCTTTATCTTGTGAAAAATACTGTAGAAAATCGGTTTCATTCAGGTCAATGGCATTTCCATAACTGATAATTTTACTGAAGCGTATCCCCCGCAAAGAGGCATATCGAATAAATTCCGTAGCAGCTCCTCCACTTTGAAAAAATCCACTAATACAACCCGAGTCTTTGGGGAAGTCGTAACTGAAAGATATTCCTCCTCCCGGATAGTATACGCCCGCACAGTTAGGACCTATGAGCCGAATATCATACTCTTTTGCCTTCTTGAGGATCTGCCTCTCTGTCTCAATTGCCTCCATGCGTCCTGTTTCGCTTAACCGACCAGTAAAAAGATGAATCGCTTTTACTCCATGTGAGGAACACTCTGAGATCAGATCAACCACCTTCGAAGCAGATATACAGCAGATTACATAATCGACTGTATCTTGCACCTCTCCCAAATTCGGATAGACAGTAATGTTAAAAGCTTCCTTCAGCTTGGGATTTATCGGATAGATTTTACCTCGATAACCGTAATCAATAAGATGCCGTACGAAGTGATACCCTAAAGACCTAGGGTCTGCCGATGCACCGATTACTGCTATTGAACGTGGTTGAAAAATAAATTCAAGCGGATTTGCAGATATATTCATTGATCACTAATCGAATATTTTGCTCATATGGCTACTAATATCCCTCAGTAGAAGTCGATAACAGCAAAGGCAGTCAAATATGTCCCGTGAATACTTCCGATTTAGTGAGCATAAAGAAAGATCAGCTCCTAACTAGACTTAATATCATGGAATGAGAAAATGTCAATAATTTAATTGGCATCTTTAATATTATCCAATTTTTTTAGTAACCTCTTCGTATCTTTAATGTATTTTTTTGCATCTTTATGATCTGGATAGATCGTTAATGCCTTTTTCCATTCTTCTATGGATTCTACAAGTTCCTCTTTGATAAAGTGCTTCACCCCTTTTCGATAATGTTCATCTGCCTGTTTTTTTAATCGTAAACTGACTTTTGATATTGATTCTTTAACACCGTTGTAATCAGGATCGACCATTTTAAACATCTTCAATGATGAAAGATAGTCCTTTTGTGAATACAGCATCTCTCCCCATGTATAATACACCGTATCCTTTAGGCTTGCAGCTTTTGAATTTGTAGGATCATAATCTAATATGTCTTTTAAAACAGAGAGTGAAACTCTAAAATTCTTCCTTTTCAATAGAATTCTTGCAACACTCAATTCTTTTTTTATATCGATTAACTGCTCTGTGATCATCGGTTCTAATTTTATAATCTTTAGTTTTGCTCCTGGCATTAGTACCGCTTTTGGGTTAAGATCATTGAAGTAGGCGATTGGGAAAAAGATATAAGGATTCCCATAAAACTTCTTTGCTATTTTTGAGAGGCTATCCCCTTTTTTCACTGTATATTTTAAATAATAATCAGTGTTGAGCCTCTCTTTTAGATAAGAAAGTGCATCCTCATGATCGGGCTGATATCGCAGTGTAATTAAGAACTCTTTTTGTGCCAGCTCCAAAAAGTTTTTCCTATAATAGGCTAGACCTTTATTGAAATGCCTATTCGCTTGCTTGTCTATTTCTGCCTCCAAGCTTAACATCTTTTTTTCAGCCTGTATATCTTCAGGAGTTAAGGCTTCGATAATCTGCCAATGAAGGAGTGCTAATTGTAAATCATCGAGTTTCTCGTACTCTTTTGATTTTTTTTGTAATTTCTCAACCAATATTCGATCGCTTCTATCTTGGACATCTATAAAATGCGCACAACCTAAGAAAAAAGGCGCCATTATGAATATAATAGAGAAAGCCTTAGATAAATATCTTTTCATTTCAGGTCACTTTCAGTAAAGATAATTAAATTTTTTTTGAACTCACTTAAGCTAAAGCCGCCGTAAATAACTGATCTTTTTAGCACAAAGTTATTTATGAAGAAAGGATTACTCCCCCGGGTTATAGTAAATGCACCATGATAACCGTGTTTTTTTAAAACCTCAATAAGCATAGTAGTTGTTTGACCGAAGGGATACGCAAAGTATTTGCATTCTTTACCCAATTTCTGTTTGATCCTTTTTGTTGATAAGGCTACCTCCTGATCTAAGACTTTGACGTAATCGTTTAATGTTTCATCTCCATACATTTTCGCTAGGTTCCGATGCGTTTTGCTATGGCATTGAATATCAAAGCCATTTTCTGACATCTCTTTGACTTGTTCCCATGACATTGCTTTTTTCCCACCGATAAAATCAGTATAGATAAAAAGTGTTGCAGGGAATCCATACTTCTTTAGTATCGGAAACGCTATTTCGTAGCAAGAGCGCCATCCATCATCAATCGTGATCACAACGGACTTCTTTTGTGTCTGATAATTCAAGTTAAGAAAGTCTAATAGCTGATCTAACGTTATTACATGATATCCGTTTTCTTTTAGATATTTCATCTGTGCATCGAATGAATCCTCAGTTACAACCATTTTGCTAGAGTTCTCTTTAGAAAATCTATGGTAAGTGAGAATAGGGACACTTTGAAGGCCATATGTTCTTAAACGACCTATATCAAAAGGTTTAAGAGGGATTATCAATTTTTCCCCTGTTTTTACCCCGCTAATCCCATTAAATTCAGCAATAAGCCAACCTTTTGATATGTCATTCAAATATTTTCCAGCAAGAGAAGAAAGGTTATCTTCTGGTTTCGCCTTAACAATCACGAAATCTTTATAAACAACCTTTGATGAAGTCGTAGTACAGGCAGTTAACAGAGCTAAAAGAAGACAGAAGAGTGATACGTATTTAAATAAGGGGGGTATTCTATTTATTTTTTGTCGCATGATTCATATCCTTTATACTTAATGCCTTATAAACCTCAACCTCTTCTGACCTCCCTCTGAGTTTTTGGGAAGGGAGTGTTTCTACAGTAATTATATTTTTAAGTAGGTCATAGGCTTTTTTGCTGATAATTATTTCTCCAGAACCTGCCATTGCGTTCAAGCGTGAAGCTATATTGACACTGTCTCCGATTACTGTATATTCCATCTTAAACTGTGACCCAATATTACCTGAAACGACAACACCAGTGTTGATGGCAATCCCTACAGATGAAAGGAGTCTGTTTCCATTCTTGCTCGCTTTTTGAAAAGCGCTTTGCATATCAAATGCAGCCCTTACAGCCCTTTCAACATGGTCTTCATGATAGATAGGTACACCAAAAACGCCTAAGACTGCATCTCCTATAAATTTATCAACATATCCACCGTAATCGAGTATCACTTGAGTGGTTATCCTAAGGTACTCGTTTAATCTCTCGACGACTTCTTCTGGTTCATTCACTTCAGAATACGCCGTAAATCCTCTGATGTCAGTAATAATAATAGTCGCTTCATTCCTAAAGCCTTTAAGCCAAAGATTTTCAGGATTTTCCATTATCATATCAAGCACATCAGAACCTATGTACTTCCCAAAAGAATCCTGCATTATTGCTTTTTTGTTGAGTTCTTTACTCATTTTATTAAACGCACTTGCAAGGGTTCCCAGTTCATCATTATTTTTCAAGTGCACTCTATATTCATAGTCACCTTCTATTATTTTCTCGGTCGCCATTACTAGTCTTGAAATAGGCCTTGAAAAACGGAGTCCAAGGACCATTGATACCAAGACGCCAATAATAAAACTTACCAGAGTCATTGTAATAATAGATTTTTTATTTTCCTGAATCAGCTGCTCAATGAAGTCAATCGATACCCCCACATGGACTTCTCCCAATTTTTTATCTTTAAATATAACTGGTTGAACGATATCAATAATGTGTTCTCCTGATAAAGCGAAATAATCGAAATAGGCAACATCTCCCTGTACCTTCTTTTCATTAACGCCATATTCCTTGTAGGGCATACCAATCTTCATCTGATCGGTATGAGCCTTTATCCTGCCATTTACATCCACGATAATAGCATAAAGGATACCCTTTACAGCCTTTGCATCTTTTATCAATGTGTTGAGGTGTAAGATATCGCCATCTAAAAGCGGAATCCGGGCAGCGCTGCTGAAATAGTTTAGGCTGACCATACCGATCTTCACGGTCTGTTGGTACAATTGATCTTTTTGACGGGTAAGATTAACATAACCGAGAATAAATATGGTAAGAACTATGAGTGCTGTAAAAGAAATCGATAACTGAAACCATATCGGGACTCTGGTAGAGGGGAGTTCTTTAAAAAAATTCTCTCTTCTTTCTATAATTGGCTCTTTAATATTCTCATTAAGGGAGGTTACTGAGAGGTTAAACTCTTTGTTTATAACATCGAGGATTTCATTCTCACTGGCATAGCCCAGTTCAACAATGATCTTGCCAAGCCGTATCGCTTTGCCATGTTTGCTGATTTTTTCTCTCTGTTCCTTCAGTGCAATATTCAGTTGCTTATCTGTAATAACGCCCCTTCGCTTAAGAACCTGCCCAAAGCTAATATCATAAACATTAGGAGACTTCAAAAGGGATTCTTTAACCCTAAAAAATATATTTTTCAGATAAGAGATTGAGGTTTTCATGAATTATGTTCAACTAAGTATAGCCCCAAAAACAAGTATAATAATTTATATTACAATGTATAAGGAACTTGCATAAGCAACTTTTAATAGAAAATAAAAGGGGCTTTTTTTATTGATTGGTTATATTGACGAAATAACAAATACAATCGATTTTAATAGAGTCCTTAATGAATATTGAGTTAATCACGAACAAATGAAATTTCGATTTAATTATTAGACGGATAACATTATTAGGGATCTGCTAAACACACCCGTCTCTTTTTTTAAAAATAGAAACGTTACATATAATATTTCGGTAGGAAATCAAAAACAATTTAGTTTTTTTTATTTTTTTATACTAATATTCAATAATTTCCGATTAGAAAATTGCATGTATGCATCAAAAAAGGTCAATAAAGCAGAATAAGATGATATTTTACTTGACATATTATTAGTAATGTAAGGCCTGCTGAATAAGCGTTAATGAGTTGATATATTTATTTATATGTGTTAATAGGTTGGCCGAAAGTGCAAGCAATTTTGCATGTTTCTTCAAAAACCCTTGCACCAATCGGCGGAAA
>JAXHVA010000120.1:0-11641 GCA_034189035.1 Thermodesulfobacteriota bacterium | reverse complement strand
ATTTTCATTAATGGAAAAATAATATTGTATTTCGGCTTTAACTGTTTTTGCATCTTTGATTTCAATTGTTTTTGGCATATTCCACCTCCTTTTAGGCAGATATACCATAAAGTATTCATAATTGTAATATTAATTGCGTTTACTATATAATGCTGACCGACTCCATTCGACTCTAGGATATCTGAGTCCTATGGGTTATGAAAAAATAAAATCCTTAAATGCTGCTTAATAAGGTGTCCGTTTTTACTTGACCACTACAGTCGGTTTGTGCCTTGAATAGGTTCAGGTTCGATTTTTAGTGAGAAGAAGTCTAAATTCCAGTTATATTTAAAGTTCTGAACAATTATTTGATTATTGCTATATATAAGATGCTCTTTCACTCCTTCCCAACTAAAATGGTTACAGCCAGAATGTTCGTCTTTATCCCAAAAATATTTCTTTGCATCTTTCAAGGCTATTACTAATCCATTTCTTACCCTGGTGAAATCATTATACTCTGCTGGTATAACGATTTCACCTTTGCTATTATACATACCGACTTTATCGGTTTTCTTATCTCTAAATCTTATAAATCCTTTACTTTTACAATTTGGACTATTATCGAAAATATAGAGCATGTCTCTTCCAACCCTTTTTCGGGATTTTGTAGGATAGTACGTTTCATTCGTACCATTATTTTGTTTCATAACAGCAATTATTTTATCAATTTTTTTTGTGATAGTGGAGCCCATGTATTTGGGTTCAATTTTTATATTACAATTTTGCTCCTTGAATCCCATAAGTTCTGAATCCTCATTCTAATATGCTCTCCAGGGACTATCTTCTTGATTGTATATCGAACATCCAATGAGGATAAAAATGCATGATAGTATGATTTGTTTCATCTTCATATAAAACCTGACAGGAATGTAGAGAAACTATTTTATGAAACGATTTTCTTTTCCTGCAAAGTGAGCTGTCAAGAAAACCGGGGTTTTGAAAGAGGGTTTAAAATATCCCCTTTATCTCCCGTAGTTCATGCCTTATTTGGTTTGTAAATCGCAGCAGCAATAAGACCGCAGATGATAAATTCGATCATCCCGTAAATGAACCATTGTAAGCATAGTGAAAAAGGAAGAGGGTACATAGCATATGAAAAAAATCCATAAGGAATATTTGCAAAAAGTCCGATGATTAAGCCATATCGACCTCCTTCCGCAATCCCTTTGTTTTCATAGCCCTTAATGAATATATATGTGAAAAGGAAAGCCAATATTATAGAGCCCAGATGAAATATCCACATTTTTGACATCATATCCGATCTCCAGATATCCATGTCTTGGTATGTCTTGCCTAAAATCCGAGTATGGATTATTGCATCGATAATTTCAAAACCTAAAAACACTACAAGACTTGCTATAATGAATCTCTTTGTGTTCATATTTGACCTCCTTTTGTATTTTTGAAGATTTAAAAATTTCATTTTTTTGAATAATCTGGTTCGGTTTCTCCTATAAGTAAAGTCATTTAATATGAAAGATAGCGTCTATTTCATATAACGTACCTCGACCAATTGTCTTGGAGGTATTCTTTTAAATCTATATTTCGAATAGCCCATGGTGATACTAGCATAGACCTCACGGTAATCGGAGAGACCAAAGTATGTTTCTTATCTCTGGGTTCCGATTACAAGCTAGTAGAATTAAATCGTTAAAACATCTCCCTATATCATTAACCTGTGCCATAACAATAGCGTGAAAGGCCGAAATAAGGCAGTTTTCCGCACCCATTGGTTCGTAAATGGGGCTATGGAAAAGCATTAGTGCGGTGCAATCTCTCAGGACCTCATTGCTTTTTCCGTCCTTATACCAATGCATTCCGGGCATTACAAAATCCTGCAAGGTTCTAATCAATTTTCCGCCTATCCGCCGCTTAATAAAAAAGCGGGCAATAGGATTAATAAAATGAATTATAAAAAAGATTCGCATAAGTACTTATTTGAAAATTATTTACTCTCATTTCTTCTTTACAGGGTCAATAGAGCATATCTCCCAAATCACTCAACAAGAATCACCATTGATACGAGTAATCATTCAATAAGCCAATTGATATCGTATTTGGAAAAGCAATTCTAAATTTCAACGGATGCATCAATATCATAATTTGTTCTGCGTTTAGTTTGCCTACTTGCCGGTCGTTTTTGTGAACCAAAGGCCACCTTAAAACCCTATTTTTTCCAATTACTTACTGCACTTATATAATTATCACTGTATCCATAATGCCCTGTAAATATATATTGAACATTGGGTATATTTGTCAATTTTCCCATTGATTTGACCGCTGTTCGAGTATCCATATTAAAAAACTCATTAAATCTATCTATTTTTCCATTTTTTAAACTCAATACATCTCCTGTAAATAAATACTTATCATTTATCAGATAGCACATAGAACCAGGTGTGTGTCCTGCCGTTAAAATTCCTTGAATTACTATATTTCCAATATTAAGAACTTGCCCGTCCTCTAATAGTCGATAATCTTTAGTGTTAATCTTGTTTCCAATAATAAAGAATCTTTTTGTAATACCGTTTATCAATTGTTCTTCCTGCTTTGACAGATAAACAGTAGCGTTTTTAAACAGCTCAATTGCTGCAACATGGTCGAAATCTGTATGGGTGAGAAGGACTGCAGAGACTTTATCCGGATTGATCTTCATTTTTTTAAGTTCATCTTCAATAACATCTCGATTATCACCTGCATCGATTGCTATATAGCTTTCTTTATCTTTGATTAAATACATATTTACATAAGAGTCTTTTACTGATGTAATATCCTCAAATAATTCCATTGTCTCTATCGGAGTCATCTTATTCATTTCTGATTTTAATTTAATCATGAGCCCAATGACAATTAATACGATGATCCCAACAACAATACCGCTTAACTGTAAAGTTCTTTTACGTGTCTTGTTCATAATTACTAACTCCTCCTTACATATTGAGTTTTATAAAGATCGAATATGTCTTGTATAAACATGAAGCACAGAACAATTGATTATCAATTTGATTTGCCTTGAAAATGTTATATTGATTACGTTTCGAGGCAATTTTGCCTTAAGTGAATATCAATTTCAACTTTTATAAGGGAATCTGACTGATTATAGCTTTAAATAGTTTTCTAAAAATTAAACACCTTTTTCTGATCATGTCAACACAAAAACTTAGAACATTGTGGGTGAATTATGGGACGTGATACAGCTAAGTCACTATTCAATACATACTGAAAAGATGTATTGCGAATGTGATAAAAAATGCATTGTGTTCCACTGTATGAATTCATGCTATGATTTAAAAAGCGGTGAGAAAAGAAAAGCGTTGTGTAGATCGTGTCATTTTACCGTTATGATAATAAAAAGCTACCATCAAGTTTCAACGACGGTGAAATTTTAATGCGTTTATTGTCTTAGCGTCTTAGTGGCGTTGATAAAGAACAGGGGATAACCTCACATTTAATGTCTGAAATAGTTTAATAAGGGTGCTACTGAACTGAATGGTGATATACTGTTCTTTATTTACGATCACTTGGATGCGAGTTTTCCACGGATTAAAATCTGATTGCCGTTGAAGCGACTCTTTTCAAAAAGCTAAAATTTTCCTGTAACTCAAGTATTGTGATTTACTTATCGGGCTTCTCTTTTGAGGTGGGTGTGGATTTAAAAACATGCCAATCAGCATTTAAGAAGGCTTTACTCGTCTTTCTGCGGTATTTTGTTCGGCAAGGATGGGAAATTGAATTATATATTATATCGAATCTCAATAAAAGCGGATACAGACCTGTCTTTACGATATCAGCTCAAAAAATCCAAGGACCTGTACGAGCTTCATCATCTATATTCGAAAGCCACTTTTCAAGCTTTTCCTGAGTGCTTATGCTTATCTCTTCAGCCTCTTTGCCTTTTACTCCAAAATGGCTGAGCCACTGCTCCAAAATCACACCGCTGGATCTCCACATCTCAATCACCTCTCTATCATATATCCAGGCCTTTAAGTTTACCCCGACGCTGGAGAGTATCTGCCATACTTCTTCTCTTTCTCTGGCATCACAAAAGACACACATCACACACGAGTCGATATCGAAAATCGTCTCTGGAACTCGATTATACTTTTTCGTGTAAATAGCCCCGCTCTCTACGTGAGGCTGAAGTTGACGGGCCAGTTGGTCGAGCTTCTCCTTTTCATCCATGATGACCCATTTTTCCCAATAGTTCAAATACTCCTGTTTTGTTAAGGACTTTCCCTTATATGTAAAAGGGGAATTCAGGGATGACCTTTTATTGGGTATTACATATATCGAATATTAAATAAGGCTTATCCAAAATCATTCAATTTATCCTGTGTATTAATGCGAATGTTTGCAAGTAAGGGCACAGCGTACTGTGCCCCTGCATGTTAATATTCATGCGGTTAAAATCTTTCCCTTCCTTGATCTTGAACAAAATTGTTCATTTCAGGATGGACACTTGCTAAGAAAGACCTCTAGAACTCCCGGCTAACAAATAATCATCTATTACTACCTTCCCTAAATTGGATGGTGAGGTGAAGAAGACCTCGCCTGCATTGATTTTGGCGAGATGGGAAGCAAGCTCCTTTGGTTTGGCGCTATCATCTAAAATGATGATATTCAATGTAATTCCTTCTTGTCTATAGCGGACCACTTCTCTTAAAACACCGAGGATGGCTGCTTCAAACCCAATATACTTAACATTTTCAGTATTCGGCTCTGTATCTGTTATGAGATATACTTGTTTATTTAATCTTTCATTCCTCAGTACAACACGGGCAGTTTGTAAGGTGATCCGCATATCTGTAGTATCGCCGGGAAGGCTTGTATTCAATATGTCCCAATGTGGTATTTCTTTTGCCTTATCAGAATAGACAAATACCTTTAATCCCAAAAAGGTATCCAGGGCTGTATTTCTCTTATCTTCGCCCATACTGCTGCTTTCATCTATTATCAAACTTATACACATCCTGTTTTCATAGGTTCTTTCAAAAACCCTGAGATCTTCTCGTGTGACAGATATCCTCGAGGGATTCCTTTTCCGTGCATTTCTTTCCAAGGAACAAAGGAGGGTCTTTTGAATATCAATGGACTGATATACGTCCCCAGACTCGTACTTCTTTGTCGTGAGTGCAAAGTCCAAACCATAGCCCAGTTCTTTTTTTATCCGATGAGAGCCCTTCCTTGCTTTATGGAGTCGTTCCAGTTTTACCTTGACCCTGTTCGCCAGTTTTTCACCACCTTTTGGGGTTATTCTAATCTGGGCATTCTCTATTTCTATGTCGCCGTTTTGAAGACACTCATCCAAACACTCCTTTACATCTTTAGGCAATATTTTATTAGTAATATCTTTTTTATATTCTCCTATTGCCTTTATACTATCCCCTACTTGCTCTTGTTGCAGCCTCTCATTAATATGCTTAACTACCCTCTCTCTTAAGACGCCTTGCTTATCATCCCTCAGCTTCTGGAAGAGGCTCCTGATAGAATGGTCTTTATGATGGGCAATCTCAGCCAATATTTCTTCCTCAAGCAGGTATACATCTATTGCAATCGACCACTTCATATACTCCTGTTCGTCCATGAGACCATCCTGGGGATAAAGAACTTCCTCCCAATCTCAGCATCACGAATCAGATTGCGGTGCAATGCAAGATTATAAAACTTCTCTACAGCAGAAAAATTGTACTGTTCCAGAATTCCTTCTCCGGCAATGGCTGGATTGAGAAAGACTTCCTCTTTCCACTTACTGAGAAATTCACTTTTTACCCTTTCAAGTGCAGAGTGTTGCATCCGTTTAACAGCCCTGTTGAGTTCTTCATATCCATGGAGTTTATATCTTACATTTTCAATCCCCCTCAGATGCAAATGATCTTAACTCTCGTGCCAGTTTTTCACGATTGCATCCCTTTAGAAATAGGTCCACAGAGTCCTCAAGCGCATTCCACAAGGGGTCTTCACTCAATTCATCTACACGTTTAAAACTCTCGGCTGGATTATCAAAATCTATCAGGTCTGGTCTGAGCTCTACCCTTTCACGGAGTGCTAACTTTAATCCCTCGCACGCATCTTTGAAGTACACTACCTTCCTGTTATTCAGCTCAGCTCCAGCG
Organism: Thermodesulfobacteriota bacterium; assembly: GCA_034189035.1. Taxonomy (GTDB): domain Bacteria; phylum Desulfobacterota; class UBA8473; order UBA8473; family UBA8473; genus JAUXFK01. The sequence continues at coordinate 5,489 of JAXHVA010000120.1, read as the reverse complement.
TACGTATTATGGTTTATTGCCCTGTTGCTTGCACGGAGGCTTGGTTTTCTATCGATTTGGCTATACTTTCTGCTATAGTCTATCGCTCCATTTAACAGGTAGATAATCCACCATGGCAGGACAATCTCCCTTTCTATTTCTTCAAGGCGTGAACAGGAAAAGAAAACCTCCTTTATATTAGTTTTCTTGATATAATTATCCTCTACCTTGAACCTTTCTCGTAACATGATTTCTCTTTCGATTTCGATGTCAGGTAAAGGTGTGTAGATGAGTTCTACCCTGTCCAAAAGAGGGCATGGGACTTCATTGACATGGGAAAACCCACGGGGGTTTCCAGTAGCGATTAAGACAATATCCAAAGGATGTTCCCAACTGTATTCCTCCAAGATTGCTTTCTTTTCCTCCAGGATCGGATGGAGAAGAACCTGAACCTTTGTTCGTATAGCTGGTAATTCATCAATAAAGAGTATACTTCTATTTGCACGAAAAGCACCAGTTGCGCTGAAGAATCTGGCATTAGAGGGGCTTTTCCCTCCGATGATGGCGTTTATGTCCCTTAATCCGATGAGTTTTGCTTCATCTGTATAATCATTGCCCTGGATACGGGAAAACCGTTCTTCACCACAGATGAATTCAACTGTGTATTCTTTTTGGAGGCCCGTTCATCTTTGCATCGTGGGCAGAGCATATATGCCGGCATTTTAGGTCATCATTATACAGACATCCTTTTATCCTGTGGATGGAAGGCAAGAGTTTGGTTATTGATTGTGCGAGCCTTGTTTTTCCAGTGCCTTCTTCAGAGACCAAGAAGATGTTATGACCGGAGAGTAAAGCGCGAAGGACATCTCTTTTGGCCTCCTCCCGCCCCTGTAGATCTGGAAGCGGGTCTTCTTTTGTGCACAACTTCTTGAGGATCGAGGCCCTCAATTCATATGTAACAGGAACTGGTCGATATTGATCTATATCAAAATTTCCAGATTCGAGCTTATACGAAGCAGACTCTTCTATAGCCATTGTACTTTACCCCTCAGAACTGTAAGCGATCAAAACTGACACTGCGTGCGATGATCGCATCCTGTGTAATTTTGTTCATTTCGACGAAATGGGCACTGTATCCTGCAATTCGAGCCAATAGTTCACTGTATTTTTCAGGCTCTCTTTGAGCTGCATACAGGGCCTCGTTATCGACCATATTAAACTGAACATGATTGATTCCCATATCGTGCCATGTCTTCATATAATCCCGCCACATCTTGAAGCCTTTCTCACCTTGTAACTGGGATGGTGATAACTTCTGATTCAAGAGGGTTGCCCTTACAGAACCTATATGATCGAGTTTGCCTACAGATCTCAGAACTGCAGTAGGCCCTTTCTTGTCAAAACCACACCCCGGGGAGCATCCACCGTCATACAGAGGATCACCCAACCTTCTCCCGTTCGGCAATGCACCGATCTTTGTGGCCTGTACGATGTGTGTTGCTACACTCTTGGGAAGTGTAGCCCATGACTGGCCATTGATATCCCGTATTGACCATGACATCTTACCCATATCCTCATACATCCTTACCCATATCTGATCTACGTAGTCATTGTCATTGCCCCACTTCGACGCCTTTACAAAATCCTGTCGCATATCTTCATACCCCTCCCAGTTCGCCTCCAGCGCTCTCTTCAGTTCCTCTATTGTGTACTTCTTTTCTTCATAGACCAGTTTTTTACTGCAGCAAGGCAATCTCCGGTATCTGCAAAAGGGTAAACCATAAGCTGCTTCTCTCCTTACAAAGGGCGCTGTTTTGTCCTCTCTCTACACACCGCTCAAAGATGGCAGAGGTCATTGGTTTGGGATAGAAACGAGCCTCTATATGTCTGTTTTTATGTTCCATTCCTGTAGCCACCTTAAACCCTGCCTTGAGTTGCTTGTACCATGCATCATAGAAGCCTTCGAAAGTCTCAAACTTTGTACAGTCTCCTGTTTTCAAACCGACTTGCATACCGGTTAATGGGTCGAACCCGTCAAACATGGCCAGAGAAATAGCCTTTGCCCCTGTTGCTATAGAAGCCTGGGGATATCTCAAAGGAGGTGCAGCCCATTTTGTATCAGGGGCAGGTGCCATACATGCCTGGTGAACCCAGCGCCTGGCCTCCTTGAGGGGATGGCCAAACCAGTGCATGAGGTTGGGGATAAGGACATCATCATTGCGTATAGAAGGATACCCCAATTCGTGACGGATACATTCAAATACCTTTCGCAGTGTCTGTGTATGTGTCTTTGAGCTGTAACGAAAACCAAAGGTTGGATCACTCACCCTGCATATGAGTGCTGCCTCCAGGTAGCAATCCGTAAGGTCATTGCATGCATCTTTTCCTTCCTCATCTACCCCCCCACACATAAGGACCGGGGCTGCCTTGCATAACCTCTCGAGCTGCCCTTACTAGTGAGTTTCCAATGGAATAGGCCAGGATCATCCACTCTGGACAGTATTCTACTACCTCTTCCCTTGTCATGTTCTTTTCTTCAAGCACGTCCTTTTTATAGAAAGGCCAGTGCCAGTAATCCTGTCGCCATGACCATGCGCCATTATTCCATTCCAGACGATATGCTACCTGAAAAACTGATCAAACTGTATGGCCTCCCATAGATGCTCCGGAGGGTTTGCCGGTACTTTGTTGCATGTTTTGCTGATCCGCAAGAGTTCCTGCCTCTTCTTTGGATCGGTCTTGAAATTCTCTGCAATAATCTTTGCCAGACGACTGATCCGTCTCGCATAATTGATCGCTGTCCGAAGGCATATCTTAATTGCATACCATGTGCCGATCTTCTCCATGTAAGAGACCTGTTCTTCGGCAGTGGAGGTCTCTCGGAGCTTTTTCTGTGCCTCTGCCAGTTTCTCATCGATTGTCTCTATTATCGAATAGAACCCCTGATACATCCAGTCAGGCTGGGGGGTAACATAGTCGAATGTAGCCAGTTCTCTGCCTGGGGATACAAAATCCGCCATAAGCCCCACAACCTTTTCCTTACGGCTGTGGTATTGCTTACATACATCCTCATAGGTTCTTCCCTTCCAAAAGTCCACCCATTCCCTTGTCTGTTCTAAATCTTCGTCAGGAATGATACCCGTAAGGTCGTTTATCTTGTCATCATTATTCATTGAAGAGGCTGTGGGATTTCAGGTGATGAGGTGTGGGGCAGAGCCCGGATAACCCTGAATCCGAGAATGGTCGGTTATAAAGACAGGTATATTTTCAAGCAGTGTAGCATGTGCCTTTGCCCTTTTAATAATAAACGGTTCCGAAGGAGGGGCATCTTGAAATACCTTTGTATACCATCGAAGGCCTTCAAGGTCCATCTGAACCCCTGGCAAATAGTTAGACCCCTTGAATGCCTTTGACCAGACTCCTTTTCGTAAATAATTGAGCCGTGGGGATCTCTTATTTTCAGCCTACCAACAGTATTGACGGGCATCCAATAGTTCCTTTTCACTCTTTTTTATCTCCACTTCTGCCATTTTACACCTCCTTTTATCCTGTTTCTCCCTTTGATGACGTCTGCTTCAAAAAGAGCGCTGCTAAATGCACTGTTCTTTTCTGGCAATGATGGTTTCTTGAACCTCCTTTGACAGATCAACCCAGAAGGCACTGTATCCAGCAACACGTGCCTGCAGATGTGTGTAATCTTAGGGATTTTCCTGAGCTGCACGAAGGACACTATTGTCTACCACATTGAACTGGATATGGGGAATGGTCCCTTTCTCATACCACTCTCTGAGATATTCGATAAATATCGTTTTATTCTCCCTCCTCAAGGAACTGTGGCATAAATCTCTGGTTAAAGAGTTGAGTTCCAATGTAGGGTATCTTTACTGCTGAGTTGAGTTTGTTGGACCGAGCTTAATGTCATAGAGTACAATGTCAGTATAATCCTGTATATTATCGAGTACTTCCCAATCCGCATAACCTGTGGTATCTAAAACAGTATGAAATCCTCTTTTCTTTGCCTTCTGAAGAAGTTTTAAAGTAAACGGCCATTGATTGCACCAATGGTTCGCCCCCGGAGACAGTCATTCCACCGTCGGTGCGTCGGTAGTAACTGGCATCTCTCTCAACAGTATCAAGCACTTCTTCAACACTTATGTACTTCCCGGCCAGCTCTATCGATTTAGATGGACATACCTCAGCACATTTCATACATTGGTCGCACTTTTCCCAGTTAACCGTCCTTGTATTATCCATGACGGCAATGGTCTCCTTTGGGCATGCTTCAAAGCACTTGCCAAACTTAATGCACTTCACATCTCGGGTAATGATTTCAGGGGGAGGCTTAATGATTCCGGGTTGCTGCACCACCCACAGCGAAGAGGACATCCCTTTAAGAATACTGCCGTTCTTATCCTAGGCCCGTTGTGAATGGAAAAGCGCTGGATGTTAAAAACTACACCTTGATTCTCATTGGTCTCATTTGGCATCGGCTTATCTGACTGTATAGAAGGTTTATGAAATAGTATCGATTGCAGCATCGAGTTTTGTAACATCCGATGCTGCATAAACTATTTGTGTAACTATTAAAAAGCAGTGCTCCGCTCTTATTGGGATACAGTCTTGAAGCTCCTTGAACAGGTCTACTCTAAGTTCACCTGGTTTGATGATAATGAGCGTTTCCTTACAGAGTCTGAAGACAGCCCTTGTCCTATGAATAACCAAGGGGTGTCTTTAAGCCTCTTTAAACGAGTTAGTTTACAAAGTCTTGCTCTGTTCATATCGAGCTAAATGTACTGATCCTCTCGAAAGGTGTATTTCCACAGTCCTATAGCAAGGTTAAGCACTCCTTTATTACAAGCGCTTTCAGGTATAACTGTTTTCTCAAATTGGCAGTTCGAGGCGCAGAACCAAAACTCCACTCGAGGGATATATCAACCTCTCATTTTCAGTACCACTCATAAGTAGAGAGTTTTTGTGGCTCGTTTTTTAAGGTGTTCATAGGGAGATTATTTAAAGATTCATGAGGGCGATCCTCATTGTATTAATAGAACCATTCGGGGCTGATATCTCTTACCTCAGTAAGGATTCAGAAAAAGTAAAGGTCCAGGATATCTTCTCTATAGGTCTTGTTAAAGCATTCAATATAAGCATTCTGGGCTAGTTTGCTAGGTTCAATAAAATCGGTACTTTATGCTTCTTTGCCCATTTCTCCATGTTTCTGTATATAAACTCAGACCCATTATCAACCCGTATTGCCTCAGGATATCCTCGCCACTGGACGATTCTATCGAGGACTCTTGTCACACGGGCTGATGGCAAAGAGGCATCAAGTTCACTTTTAAAAGTTTTGGATTTCGTGAAGGCAGTCGCTTTTTTGGTTTAACTCTTAAATTGAGACCCTGTTCACAATAAACACGGTATACCCTTTTATGGTTCCAGGGATATCCTTTACGTCGTAGCCAGTTGAACATTTTTCAAATCCCCATCTTGGTTTAGATTCTGCCAGCATG